>DASZFN010000227.1:0-7282 GCA_035939715.1 Gemmataceae bacterium
GCCACTCTGCACAAGGATCTCGCTGACTCGAACATTGACGGCATCGGGCTCGAAGGCGAGTTTTCCCTCAGTTTGTTTTCCCGGAATTCAGCCAGATGCCGAATAGCGTACCGAACAAGCAGCCAAGCGCAGCTCCTGGCAGCCAGCAGAAGGCCGTTGCGCCAAACATCATGAGCATGGAATCCTTGCCTGCCCCTATCATGCCGAGCATGGGGACGGAGGCTATCGTGCCGCCGATCAGCGCGCCGAGTATCGCTCCGCGCACAATCCAGTCTCGTGGCGAGATTTTAACTGCGTGGGCCATTGCTCACCTTCCTTCTTGCCGTCGGCGCGTTGCGCCATCCTGTCCCGGCAACACATATCTGTGATGACTTGCTGCAGATGCCGCCACGGCCGGGGGTGGTGGTGACCGGACTCGATCGAAGCAGGCTCGGCAGGCATGCTCCAGGGCGCCATCCCAATCACCATCCTCGGCCCCCGCGACCGCTCTCTGGGCCCCGTCTTCTGCCATTGCACCAGACGGTCATTCGCCCTTGATGGCGATCTTTCTCGGTTTGACCGCTTCGGTCTTGGGCAAGTGAACGGTCAGGACACCGTTCTTCAGCTCCGCCGCGATCTTGTCGGGATTGATGTCCTTGTCGATGGAAAAGGACCGATAGAAATCGCCCACGCCGTACTCGGCCAGCAAGTAGCTCGTTCCCTGTTGCCGGGCCGGACATTGGGCCTGCAGGCGGAGTTCGCCATTCTCGAAGCGGATGTCCACGTCCTCGGCCCTGGCGCCGGGCAGATCGGCGAACAGGGTCAGCTCCTCGTCGGTCTCCAGAATGTCGATGCGCGGCGTATACCAGACGCCGCGGGTCACTTCGGGACGGCCGGCTTCGGGCTGGCTGCCGTTCCTGGGCAATGCGATAGGTTGATTCGCCATGGTAATATCTCCTTCTTCTTTGCAAGTGGTTTTTCCCTGAAAACAATGAAACTCCCGAACACCGCCCACCGTTGGCTCGGGGCTATATGAACGACGGTTACTCGCCACGGACGGTGATGCGGCGGGGTTTGGCGGCCGCGCTTTTGGGCATCGTCAAGAGCAGCACGCCGTGCTCGAACTTGGCCTGGACCTTGTCGGCGTCGACGGGCGCCGGCAACTGCAGCACGCGGTTGAACTTGCCGAAGCCGCGCTCCTGACGGCGCCAGACGTCCCCGGGCGTTTTGCACGGCATGCGCTCGCCCTGGATCGACAGCAGGCTGTCCTCGCCGACGAAGATCTGCAATTGCTCCTGGGTCAGGCCGGGCACTTCGGCCTCGACGTAGACGTTGTCGTCGTCTTCCCAGACGTTGACGGCCGGGTAGGCGCGCGCCAGCGTCGGCCAGGAAGCCGCGGTTGGCCGGCCGCACAGGTAGTTCATTTCGGCCTGCAAATCGGTCAGCTCGTTCGATAAACGTTGCCAGCGAACTAGCGTCATGACGTACCTCCCTTTGGAAAAGGTGCGCAACCTGCTCCCATGCGCCGAAGCGGCTGCCTTGAGAAGGGCGAAAATCGCATAACTTGGTGTCTGCCAGCTCCGAGAAAGAGCTAAGAAATGGTAGGCATCAGGAATTATGGATAACACAGATAGTCTATGGATTCAAATCGGAGAGTCAAGTAGTCGAGTTTGGGGAAGATAATTTCCAGCTTCCTGGTCATCGGTAGCCGTGCTCCTGTCCCCAGCGCAGCCAGGCCGCTGCCATGCGATCCAGATTACCACGATCCGCCGGAGGCACCGGATCGGCGCCGGTGATGACGGATAATGCCCAGGTCCAGTGCTCCGGCTCTTTCTTCAGGTCGCGCAGCAACAAGGGCACCACCCCTTGCCCGAGGCTGATGATTTCCTGATAAGCCGGATGCGCGAACATGGCGGTACTGGAGGAAAGATAGGCCGTCTCCTCGCGCCATTTGGCTGCCAGGCGCTCGAAGCGTTCTTCGAGCGTCTCCACCGGCACCGGGGGTGGCGATTTTGGGATAGGTACGGATGCCATCGCTTTGTACCCCTTTTCCGAAATGTGAGCGCGCTGTTGCGCACGAGTATCTGCGCCAATTATGCCCAAATGGCACGTTCGGCGCAAGCTCTTGAATGAAGTCGACTGGCCAACATGCCCCAACATGGCCGCGAAGACGGCCATTACAAACCGTTAGAATTCCCAGGAAATCGCCCTAAGGCGGCCAAGACGGCCACCGATTCTTTCCCTCAGTCCGCCGCCGCACCGCCAATGCGAGTGGCGGGGGCAAGGACGTGATCATGGAGTTGTCCCCACTTAGCAGACAAGGTGCTTACGCAAAAACAAGAACTTGGCAATCTGGCAAACAACTCGCCCCTAAAAGTTCAGATTCTGTTCGCGTTTTTCTTCGGAGCCCGCGAGGATCAACCGGTGCTGCTTCGTTCAAGAGCAATCTGCCGGCTCAGCCGGATTTTTTCGGAAATTCTCCAAGACCGCCATAGACCGCCAAGTGATTTGGCGGACGGATTAATGAGAAATTCCTCATCCGGGCAAAATGCCTCATTGGACAAGAAAATCGGTATTCCCGTTCCCTGGGCGGAGATTTCAAGGGGCGGCAGCCCCTTGCATGGCAAACTCATTTTTTTTCTGGACCCAAGTCGCGCTGCGACAGTTGGTTGCGCATGAAAATGAGTTTGCCAACCGTGGCAAAACTCACCTGGCAAACTGGCAAACTCATTGGCCGTCTTCGGTGGCGCGCACAAGCCAACTAAACGCCTGCCTTGCTCTTCATGCGCGCGCCGACGGCCTCAATGGCCCATTGTTCGTCTGGGAACTTGCCGGTTTTCAGCTTCGAATAGATCAGGTCGCCGTTGATGCTCAGCTCGAAGCATCCGCCTCCCATGGGGATGAGCTTGAGCTCTTTGATTTGTTGCTTGTAGGTGGCCAGCAGCTTGCCCGTCAGACTGACGGCTTGCGGCTCGTAGTTTCACATCGAGCAGTATTTCAGTTCCACGTTCATGGCTCTTCTCCTTTTGCTACTTTGGTAAAGTGATGAGTAGCTACAACTTATCGTAGGGCTCAGTTTATCAAGAATCAACCAGCCAACCTCGGCCATGCCGCTCGCTTACCCACCCACCGTTATCGTCCGTAACGCGCGGGAGAATCCACGCAAATGCTCCATCTTGCCCCTGAAAGGACGCGCGGACCTGATCTTTGTGGGCTACGCGCCTGGCAAACCGCAAGCGACAAACCACATATCTTTGGAGGGATATGTCCGGCTTGCCGCAGAGGGAGAGCCGCTATCGGAGCGGGATGCCGGGGCAGGCATTCTGCTCCTGGACGGCAGTTGGCGCTGGGCCGGCGTCATGAACCGTGATTTCCTTGATGTGCCGGCTCGCTCCTTGCAAGGTTATCGCACCGCCTATCCGCGCCGGTCGAAGTTGGACACCGATCCCCAGAACGGTCTGGCCTCGGTCGAGGCGCTGTTCATCGCCTATCACATTCTGGGACGCCCCACCGATGGCCTGCTTGACCATTTTCGCTGGGCCGATGAGTTCTTGCGGCTAAACAATCTGACCGCCAAGGCCTAGGTGGTTTGTCGCTTGCGGCTTAGCCACACAGAAATCACTCTGCCGGCACCTTCAGTTTCGCGGTGGCGGGCAACAGGCATTGCCGCTCATTGCAGGCCTGAAACTTCAGAGTCAGCTCCAGCGGCCCGGTGTCGCCGGCGGCGCGGGTGATGGTCGCTTTGATGACTGCCTTGTCCTCGTAGACCTTGTACTTGCCGACCACCTTGTCATCGATCTCCTTGCCGCTGGGGTATTCAATCTTCAGCTCTGCCGGCTTTACCTTGGAGTCGACGGTCAAGGTCGTCTGCGCGGCAGTCAGGTCTTCCGAGCCGACCGGATTGGCGTAGAGATGCCAGCCAGGATCGATCTTGATCGTGAGCGTTACAACCTGTTTGCCATCGGCGCCAGGTTTTTCCGGCTCCGCCTTGGTCGTTATCTTGACCTTCGAATCGGACTTGGTGACGTCGCCGGCCTGGGCAGCCGGTTCTTTTGCGGCCGGCTTCTGGGGCTGGGCGTCAACGTAGAGCGCCAGGGCGCATGCCATGGCGGTCAGCGCGGTCGGATTGCTCTTGAGCGATCCAGCAAACGCCTTCAGACTCCTGGTTGCCAGGTCGCGATAGCGTGTCTGGCCGGTCTTCTGCCAAAGCTGGAGCAAGTTCAGCGCGGCCATGCTGTTGCCGGACGGCTGGGCGCCGTCGTACTGGTCCTTGGCGCGGGCGAAGAGAGTCTCATGATCGCTGGAGGTGTAGAAGAAACCGCCGCCCTGGGGGTCGGCGTAGAGTTTCACCATGGCATCGCTGAGGGCCTTTGCCTCCTCGAGCCACTTGTTGTCGCCCGTGGCATCGTGCAAGCAGAGGAGGCCATGAGCCAGATAGGCGTAGTCATCCAGATAGCCATTGATTTTTGCCTCGCCGCTCTTGCCCGGGGTTCCGTGGTAGGCGCGGAACAGCCGGCCTTCCGAATTGCGCAAGTTGTGCAGCACAAAGTCGGCGGCCCGCGCCGCCGCTTCAAGGAACCTGCGCTCGCCCAGTTCCTTCCCGGCCGTGGCGTAGCCGGCAATCATCTGTCCGTTCCAGCCGGTCAGAATCTTGGTGTCCAGAAACGGGCGGGACCGCCCTGCCCTGCTTTCGAAGACCTTGCGCCGCAGAGGCGCCAGCCGCTGCGCCAATTGTTCCTCCGTCATCCCGAGTTCCCTGGCCATCCCTTCGGGTTTCGCCAGAACAAGGATGTGGTAGGTCCCTTCAAAATTCGGTCCTGTGTCCGCCCCGTAGACCTTTCTGAAAAGTTCCAGATCGTCTCTATCCGTGAGCACGGAAGCCAGGTCCTTGTCCGTCCAAACGTAAAAAAGTCCTTCCGCACCGCTACTGTCGGCGTCCAGCGCGGAGTAAAACGCTCCTTCCGGGGAAGTCAATTCCCGGCTGACGAAGTCTAGTGTTTCGGAAACGATGCGGCGATAGAGCGGTTTCTGGGTTTGCCGGAAAGCCTTGGCGTAGATTTCGGCAAGCTGCGCGTTGTCGTAGAGCATCTTCTCGAAATGGGGCACGGTCCAGGTGCGTTCCGTGCTGTAGCGATGGAAGCCGCCGCCCAGTTGATCGTAGATGCCGCCCTGCGCCATGTGATCCAGGGTCACCGTGATCATGCGGTTTAACTCGGCGGACTTTGTGCGCGCTGCTTCATGGAGCAGCAATTCCAGGTACGAAGGAACGGGAAATTTTGTCCCCTGAAAGTGCTTGGCCCGTGCGCCGAAGCCGCCGTATTCCGGATCAAATTCGTCCATCACGTCCTTGACGGCGGCGTCGAGCAAAGCCCGGTCCAGGTCAATCAAGGCCACGCCGCGCGCCACGTTGGCCATCTCCGTCCTGGCGGCGGCGGCAACCTGGCCGGCCCGGTCGACCAGGCGCTCCGGTTTCGTCGTCTGCGCATCGTGCATGGCCCGCAAGATCGTTTTGAAACCGGGCACCTTCTCGCCTTGAATCTCCTTGTCCTCGGGGGGCCAGTAGGTGCCGCCGATGATCGGCTTGCCGTCCGCCAGCAGGAACATCGACAGCGGCCAGCCGCCGCGCTGTCCCTGGACATTGAGCGCCGTCATATAAATCGCATCGATATCCGGCCGCTCTTCCCGGTCTACCTTGATGCACACGAACCAGTCATTGAGCAACTTCGCGACGTCGGGGTTGTCGAAGCACTCGCGTTCCATCACGTGACACCAGTGGCACGAGCTGTAGCCAATGGACAGGAAGACGAGTTTGTTTTCCTTTTTGGCCTTGTCAAAGGCTTCCGGCGCCCAGGGATACCAGTCCACGGGATTGTGGGCATGCTGCAACAGGTACGGGCTGCTTTCGCGCGCGAGGCGATTGGCCGGCCGGTCCTTGCTCGCTTTGGCAGCCGTTGGTTCCGCCGCGGCGGCGCAGCCGAGCGCGGCCCCGGCCAGGCCCAGTACGCAAACCCATGCCACCTTGCTGTCGTGCGCCGGTCGTCGCCACATGAAACAACTCCTTCGAAGCGAATTAGGCTCGCCATGAATCGGCAGGCCGTGCTTACTACTATGGCGCATGACTATGGGGCAGCCAAGGGCAAGTCGCAGGTCAGGACTCTGATCTGACCGGCGCCGGCCAGGATCAGAGTTCTTGACCTACGGGCGGCGGAACTTTTGCCCGGCCTCGCGGTTAGATTGATAGTGAGACAATTTGGTCCTTTCTTGAGGAGCTTGCCATGCTATTCCGGCTATCTGCCAGTGTGTTGATCATCTGCTTCCTTGGCGTTGTCGCTGCCCGCGCAGACGAGGAGGCCGGCCAGAAAGCCAAGAAAGCACATGCCGTTCACGGGGTAGTTGTTGCCGTTGAAAAAGACAAGGACAAGGACAGCGGCACGATTGTGATCAAGGTCCATTCGAAGAAGGGGCAAGCGCCCGCCGTGGACAGGAAATTCACGGTCACTTCCACCACCAAGTTCGAGAGGGTTATCCACATTTCCAAGGGAAATAACGAGAAAGAGGCCGCCAATTTCAAGGATGTAGCCAAGGGGGAGCACGTCGCGATTGTGGCCGCCAAGGGCACCCCCGATATCGCTGCGGGTGTGGCCATCGTGGTGAAGAAAAAGAAGAGCTAGGCCGAAACCGAGAAGAGCCCCAAGGGTCGGAGGCAAGGCGGCGAAATGCCGTCCGGCTTCCGGCCCTTTTCATTTTGCAATGACCCGCCTGCGCAGCCTTGACGCCAGGCTCCTTGTTCGCGACCATGAACCGTTTCCCCTCCATGAGGGGGGACTGAGCGAGGGGGAGCATGGAGCGTTTAAGGTGCAAGACCTTGCTTGCCAGGATGGCCTGGCCGATTTGGATTGCGTATGCCATCGCCTGGTCGCTGGCCCTGCTGACGCCGCAGCCGATTCACGTGCGCGATGCCGTGCTAAGCGAACAGCCGGCGATCATTTCCAGCAAGCTCGTGCACATCGGCGGTTACCTGATTTTCACAATTCTGAGCGGCTGGCTCCGTCTGCCATTGCCCTTTCGCTGGTTGGCACTCGCCCTTTTGTCGCTCCATGCCCTCGGCACGGAGTATTTGCAACAATTCGTACCGAAACGCACTCCTTCGCTCATCGATGTGGGGCTGGATCACATCGGCATTGTGCTGGGGCTTGCGCTGACGTGGAAATGGTGGCTTGGGAATGCCGGCGCTGATTCAGACAGCGGCAGCCCCGGCCGCGACCGCTTCGACTTTGCCGGGCCGGACCGGCAGCCGCCGCAA
>DASZFN010000228.1:0-4215 GCA_035939715.1 Gemmataceae bacterium
CGGCTCGTGGGGCACGACGTGCGCATGGCCCATTCTGGGCCGGCCGCCCTGGACGCGGCCCAAAAGCGAGCGCCCGACGTGGTGCTACTGGACATCGGCCTGCCGAAAATGGATGGTCTGGAAGTGGCCCGGCGCCTGCGCCAAGACCTGGGCCTGACAAATGTATTGCTGGTAGCCTTGACAGGCTACGGCCAAGAAGACATTCGGAATCGCACCCAAGAAGCGGGATTCAACGCCCACCTTGTCAAGCCCGTGGACCTGAACGCTTTGCAAGGATTATTAGCGCATCCGGAACTATTAAGGGGCAGCCAGGCCGCGAGATAAGGCCGCGCCTGTCAGTCAGCGGATTCGTTTTCCTTCTTTGGCGGAGGGGTGATGGTGGCGTGGTCCACAGTCGTGGCCACGTGCAGAGTCGAGTGCAGATCCAGGCAACTACTGCAACAAAGCCTGTCTCCGCAGTGAGGGCAAAAGATTGCATCACGGAGCTTTCTGCCGCAATACCCGCAGTTAGTTGACATTCCGAGGCTTCGACTTTCTTGATCCGCAGACACCATGCCAGGAGTTGGGGGCCCGGTCATCAGCCGATCCTACCGATTGGAGATGATGGTGCGCGTCTTCATCATAGTTAGGCAAACAGAGTGCCAAAAAGAAGCTGACCTGATGGCACGGATAAGGGCGGGCTGGCTCGGAATTCCGTCGCCCGGAAGACGTCCACTGCCCCATGTTCATCGACATCACGAGGAGGTTCACAGCGTTGCCAGCCGTGCGCACATCCGGCACATCATGATACATCTGATCGGGCATCAACCACAATTTCTGGAACGCAGCTTATCGGCCAGGCTGATGTCGTCGGCATCGGCGGCCAGGGTTAACCGTTCGCCATCGAACGCCATGGGCACGACCATATTTTCGCGAGCAACCGATTCGGGCAAAAGCTCGACTAGTTCCGGCGTGACTCTGTGGCCAGCAATGTCAATTTCCCCCGATGACGGCGGAGCCGGCGCTGCAGTCGCCGCCGAAGCAACGTTCGCGGCAGCGCCGACTTCGTGCAGTGCCCCGCGTTGTTTCAAAAACTTGTAGGTCATTGCCGATCCAGTCCGCCGTTACCGACTGGCGTTTGCATCGCTTACTTGCTCCACTGTAACGCGGCTCGGGCCCCCTCGCAATGATGGCACTGCTCTGCATACCGGTAGGCGATTCCCGTTCACGCAGGATCAGAAAAAGGGGCCCAGCTCCTTCTTCCTCCGTTAGCAAATGCACGCTGTCCTGAAGTCGTTTCGACTTGACGCAAAGTACTTTGTGCTATAAAGTATTCCGGCCATATGGTCCAATCGGCTCGTTCGGCGGAGGGTTTGCCATGAATGCCCTGGAACCGGTCCCTGTTTCGCGGCGACGTCCCTTGCTGCTGTCCGCTCTCGCCGTTGGCGCGGGGACCGCTGGCATGGCCGTGAGTTTCTGCTTTCTCGCCTCGGTGCACCGGCTGGACGTAATTGCCGGCGCATCCGGCTTCGTCGCCGGAGCTGTCCTTATTGGCGCCGGTCTGGTGACGCTGGCCGTCCTTGGCCGCTCCTCCCAGGCGGCCGCCTCGACCGCAGCCGCGCCACCTGGTTCGCTCGCCTTTGCTTCGCCCCAGTTCGTGCAACGTTGGCGCAGGCATTATCGGCGCAACCACGTCAATCGACCCGAGCCGGACTGGAATGCTCCGTGCCTGCTATCCCCCGAAGTGGTGCAGACGCTGGTGCACTCTCTCGAACAGTTTCAGCTGGGGGATGGCGGCGGCCCGGCATGCCTGATCGCCTGGAACGCCCAGCAACTGCGCGCCAGCAGCGCAGGCGCGGGCACGCTCCTGGATCAGTGGTTCGCCGAAGAGCGCGAGCACGCGCGCCTGCTCGGCGCTGCCGTGGCGCGCTTCGGCGGCCAGTGCATCCGCGGCCACTGGAGCTTCACGGCATTCTGCCTGGTGCGCAAAGTGATCGGCTATCGCTTCGAGCTAACGGTCCTGCTGCTGACAGAGATTGTCAGCACCGTTTATTACCGCCTCATGCGGCGACACGCGCAAGACGCACCACTTGCTGCCATGTGCCGGTTGATCTTACGCGACGAGGCCGGCCACATCGCCTTTCACCGCGAGCGCCTGGTTCTCTCCGCCCGCCTGGAACGAGCCTACTACGGCTGGTGGTGGGAGGCCCGCTTTCGTGCGCTCGGTTTGGCCGCCGGCACCATGCTCTGGGTGAATCACGCCGGCGCCCTCGAGGCCCTGGGCGCAAGCCGGGCCGAGTTCTATGGTGAAATTGGCTTGGAACTTTCGCGCTTCATCGCTCGCCTGCGGCGCGAGAAATTGCGGGTCGCATCGACATAACATGCCACCGACGCACTAGCGTAATCTCGCCTTGATTTCCCCATGACTGCCGGCTAATCTGAACATCCGTATATTAATACCAAATCGCATTCCCAGCTGCGTCCCTCCCTGAAACTCTTATGAAACCGGCTTCCTCCGCTCCCCAGGACGAGCAGAGCGTCACGGTTCAACGTCCCGCAACCGAGCCGATTTGCCCCGCATGCGGCGGGCTGTTGGTGCTGCTGGCGAGCTTTGCTCGGTGCCTGCGTTGCGGCTTCACGATGTGCGAGGCGTGCGCGGGCGAAGTTGAGCAACCGTCCTGAGCGGAGGCCCTCTGCGATGCTCAAGGCCCTGCTCATTCGGGAATACCTGGCCGGTCCGGCGCTCGCGCGCGATGCCGTCGCCGGCATGACGCCCGAACAGCTGTGCGCCAGGCCGGTTGCCGGCCGCTGGTCTGCGCTCGAAGTGATCTGCCACCTGGCGGATGTCGAGATGTGCTACGCGGATCAGGCGAAGCAAATAGCTGCGGAAGACGAACCGCGCCTTGGTCCTGCCGGGCCGGCGGTCTGGGTGTCGCGACTGGATTATCAGGGCCGCAACATCGAGATCGAGCTCCGTCTGATCGAATTGATTCGCTGCCAGATGGCCCACATTCTCCGCCGGCTCAAGCCCGAAGACTTCCAGCGTCGCGGCATCGACGCCACGGGCCAACCGCTGACCCTGGAGATGCTCTTGCACCGCGTCACCGCGCACATCCCGCATCACACCCGTTTCATCCACGAGAAAAGGCTTGCCCTGAAACGAGCCGCACCGTGAAATGAAGGAGGCAGATGCCCTTGCTTAACATCGCTTAGGAACACACAGCTTTTCGAGAATAGCGCCATGGGAATTGAACTCGGTCACATCAGTGCCATATTTCGTTACCCGATCAAATCGATGGCCGGTACGCGGCTTGATGCCGCAAAAATCGGCTGGCATGGCGTCGAGGGCGACCGGCGGCTGGCGTTGCGACGTCTTGCCGAGCGCGGCGCGTTCCCCTGGTTGAACGCGAGCCGGCTTCCCGAATTGCTCCTCTACGAACCCATCGGCCGCCAGGATACGACAGGGGAGCCGCTGCCCACCCACATCCGCACGCCCGATGGCAAGGAATACGCACTCAGCGACGAAGCCTTGCTCAAGGAAATTGCCACCCGGCACGGGGCCGCTGTTGAGCTCATGCAACTGAGCCACGGCATCTTCGACGAGGCCGGAGTTTCCGCGATCACTTTGGGGACCATGCGGAGCATCGCTCGAGAGGCGGGCCACGACCTCGATATGCGTCGTTTCCGGCCGAATCTCGTGATCGACACGAGGACCGCTCAGGCATTCGAGGAAGATCAATGGGTCGGCAAAATCCTTGAATTTGGCAGCGACGGGACGGGTCCGGCCATCAGCGTCACCATGCGCGACAAGCGTTGCGTGATGCTCAATCTTGACCCGGACACAGCCGAAGCCAACGCCGACGTCATGAAGACCGTGATCCGCATGAACGAAAACCACGCGGGCGTTTATGGGACGGTTGTCAGAACAGGGGAGCTTCGGGTCGGTCAGGTCGTAGGCCTGAGAGCGTGACGGGCATCCCAGTGTTGTATGCTTAATGGGAGTGCGCTCGTTCATCTCTTGAAAATCTTCTTCGGAATCATCCCATGCACACCCAGGGTGCCGTCCACAAGCTGGGTGATGCAAAAGTCCACGGCCAGGCTGGTGAGCATGTAGGCTTCGTCGCGGCTAAGGTCTTTGTGCGTGACGAGAAAGTCGATCGCCTCGCGCACGGCGAGCTTGGTCGCCTTGCTGAGGTCCGGGTCCAGGCCCATGACGATGTAGTGGGTCGGTGTTTC
>DASZFN010000229.1:0-13366 GCA_035939715.1 Gemmataceae bacterium
TAGGCGCCTGGATAATTTTTCTTTCACACCCACCGGACCGCAAAAACCTGAGGAACTCCCAACACGGCCAAGATGATCCGGCCTGCGCGTAAACGCCGAACGGCCAGTTCCGCCACGGGTTTGGGCCGGCGGGCGGAACGTGTGCTGGCAAGGGATTTTGCAAAGCAATGCTGCAATGTTTGGTTGCGGCTCTGCCGCAATAGGGCAAACTTGCCTTCAGGGAAGGGCAAGGGAGGGATCCACTGGACCCAATGACGAGCGATCAAGGGACAAATAGCCGGCCGGTTCCACGCACCTCGTCGATGCGGAGCAGGTAGTCATAGAGCGCCTCCAAAACCCTTTCCTGGTAGTCGCGACTCTCGGCGAATTTGCCCAGGTCGGCGATGGTAAACACCGGTAAAGAGGTAGGCGTGTTGAGGTTGCGGATGGCGGCTGTCAAGGAATCCGGGGAATCTTCGTTGCGGTTGTCGGTGATGAGAATCAACTCGTGTGCTTGGCAGCACTGCCAGATCTGCACGTCGCTTGCGGTCGGAGCCAGGCCAACTTCGTCAAAGCGGCGCAGGGCCAGGCCCAGTTCCTTCCAGAAATCGGACCACGGTTCCGCTTGCATCAGCTGAACCAGATACGCGACCTGGCCGATCACATTGTTATCAGCCAGGATCCCCTTCAAGCTTCTTCTCCTGGCGCCGCTTGTCAAGAAGTTGCCGCAAGCGTCCCATGCGTTCTTCCCTGGTGCCGTTGGCTTCCGGAAACTTCAAGCGTTGCAGGCGAATTTGCTCCTCGCGCCGCTGCCGCGCCCGGCGGTCCTTCTCATCAAATTCCTCTTTGTGGTCCAGGTAGAACCGTTCGACAACAGCAATTTCCTCTGGCGACAGCGTGGGAATCCAGCGGATGATCTCCTCATAAACGGAGCCTTTTTGAAAATAGGGCACCAGGTCAAGGATTGTAATGCGGCATGTCGAAAGCTGCGGGCCGCGGCCGTGATCGACGATGGTAATTTCACCAATCATGGGTTCTCCTTCGCGTGAAGGAACGATGCATTATCGTATTTTACCAAAGGATACGTCTGGCAAGTCGGCCTCGTTCCAGAGATCGGTGGTCTTGACCAACTCGAAGGCCGGCTTCAAGCGGTCGCCACCGCGTTCATCTCCTGCGGCGCCAAGGTCTGGTCTTTCTCCTGCCACCAGCGGACGGCGTGCGCCTGGGTCCACTGGCCGGCGGCCGCACATTCGGCAAGCGCTTGTTCCAGACGGTCGGCGTCGGGGAAGCGGTCCTCCGGCTTCTTGGCCAGGCAGCGGAGAATGACCCGTTCGAGGTCGCGGGGCACGTCGGGCTGCAGCTTTGACGGCGGCGCCACGTCGTCGCGGGCGTGGGCGATCAGCACTTCCATGGGGCTGGGCCGCTCGAACGGCGGGCGGCCGGTGAGCAGGGTGTAGGCGACGGCGCCCACCGAGTAGATGTCGCTGCGAGCGTCGAGGTTGCCGACGCCGCGGGCCTGCTCGGGGGACATGAACAGCGGCGTGCCGGAGACGCCGCCCTCGTGCGTCAGGCGTGTCGAGGCGATCTCCGCCACGGGCTTTACCAGGCCGAAATCGAGCAGCTTGGCGACGTCGTAGAGGCCGCCGCGCTGGGCGGCGAAGATGTTGCCCGGCTTGATGTCGCGGTGGATCAGCCCGACGGCGTGGGCCTCGCGCAGGCCCTGACAGGTCTGCCGCAACAGGTGCACGACGCGCTCGGGCGGCAGCGGCCCGTGGCGCTCCAGCAAGTCCTCCAGACTCAGGCCGGGCAGGTACTCCATCACGTAAAAGAAGGTGCCGTCCTCGGTACGGCCGTAGTCGTAGATCTCGACGGTGTTCCAGTGTGACAGCCGGGCGGTCATCTGCACCTCGCGCTCGAAGCGGGCCAGCACGCGCGGGTCGCCGGCCTGCTCGGGGCGGATGAGCTTGATGGCGCAGGGGCGTTTGAGCATGCGGTGCTCGGCCAGGTAGACTTCGCCCATGCCGCCCGCGCCCAGGAGCTCGATGAGGCGGTATTGCCCGAGTTGCCTGGCTTCGAAGGCCTCGCGGCGGAGCGTGTTGATCAGGTGCGTGCCGAAGACGGCGGCGACGGCAGCGACCGCCATCGTCAGCACGTATTGCAGGAAAGCCATCCCCGTCATGACCGCGGCGACGGCCGGATACGCCAGCATCATGCCCAGGACGAGCAGGTCCGGCGCCAGGGC
Source organism: Gemmataceae bacterium (assembly GCA_035939715.1). Classification (GTDB taxonomy): domain Bacteria; phylum Planctomycetota; class Planctomycetia; order Gemmatales; family Gemmataceae; genus DASZFN01. Next base: position 2,222 of record DASZFN010000229.1, read on the forward strand.
CATGGCGCCGATCACGAGCGCGGCGCGGCGCCAGGTGTTCGGGATGAACATCGCGTACGTGAAGATCAGCAGCAGCCAAAAAGGCATGGGCGGCGGCAGGTAGCTCCGCGCCACGTCGGACAGGGTCACGCGGTGCTGCAAGAGCAAGAAGAACACGGCGGGCAGGCCGAAGATGAGTAGCTCGGCGACGCGGAGCTTCCGCAGCGACACGGGACATTGCCGGCACAGCGGCAGCGTGCTGAAGCCCAGGACCAGCACGACCAGGATGTGCATGCCCAGCAGCAAGAGATCGAGCGGCTCGCCCATGATCACGCCGACGACGTGACGGACGAGGAATATGCCGAAGCCGACCAGCAGGATAAAGGCGGCGGCGCGCAGCCGCAAACGCAGCAGCGACTGCGTCTCCGTGGTGAGGTGTGGCCCGCTGCCCTGGATGAACTCCCTTTGGGGACGGCAGACCTTCGGGCCGGCGTTTGCCGGGGCCAGGATGGTGTCGCCGTCCATGGTTCTCGATGGCGCTTGCCGGAGTGGGCTGTTCATACGCAGCTTCCGCGTAAGGATCGTCTCGGGTAATCATACCTGAGACCGGGCGCTTGAACGAGGGCTCTCCTATTAGTCGAACGAGAGCCGGCGCGATCGACAGGTTCCGAATGCTTGCTCGGCATCCTCCATTCCAAGGCGAGGCAGGCCTTGAAAAGCATGCCGCCGGTCCATGAGCCGCGTTCCCGCCACGTTGCGAGACCGCGCACGCAGGGCAAGCCGAAGCCGTGTATGCGTGTGACCCAGCGCAGTGCAATCCACTAACCGGCGGCGTTACTCAGCGTTCGTCATAAAGCTCTGGTCCATAAATGGTTGCGACTGAAAGTAGCACCGCTACGGTGCCGCCGAGTGGCGGTGTTACTTGCAGTGTTATTCTCATCTTACGCGGTCTTGTGGGGGGTATTCCCTAAGTTGTTCGTTAGAATGTTGTTAAGTTGTGGGAGGAAACGCCGTGCGGTGTGCGACGGTCCGCGATAGCCTGAATGCATTTGTGGATGCCGAGCTTCCGGCAGAGTTGAGCGAGGAGATGGCGACACACCTGCAGTGTTGCCAGTCCTGCCGCCAGCTCTGGACGAGACTACGGCAGCTTGGCGCCATCATTCAGGCGGCCCCGGCTTCTTCCCTACCCGACGGCTTTGCCGGACGCGTGCTCTCTCAGGCCCGCCAGCGGGTTACCAGCCCTCTACCTACTCGGCGGGCATCTTTTCCTTTCCTCCTTCGCTGGCAATCCGTCCCGCTCATACAGCGTGCGGCAGCGGCGGCTGTTCTGGTCATTGGATTGTCCAGCGGCGTTCTGATGGGCTGGCAGACCGGCAGCAACCAGGCAGCCACAGGACGCGACGCCGCTCCCGCCTTTGATGACCCGGTCGTCGTCTTCAACCTCGATTATCTCGGCGGCGATCCGAACGGCTCGCTGCCGCAAGCCTATCTGATGCTCGTTTCGGACTCGCACAGGCCGGGAGAATAACCATGTCGGCAATCGCCAAGCCCTTGCTCGTCATACTTTCTGTTGCGCTGAACAGCGCCTTCGTCGTCACCTGGCTCAGCCACACGCTGCCGGGCGGCAAGTGTCCCAACCATAAAGAAGGCGATTGTGAGATGTTCCGCAAGATCGGCGTCACGGAGGAACAGGTCAAGAAAATCGGTCCCCGGCTGAAGGAGTTCCGCGAACGCGCCGGGGAGCAGTGCCATACCATTAGTCGGCTGCGCCGAGAGCTGATCGATCTCATCGCCGAGGCGGCGCCGGACCGCCAGGCCATTGTCGCCAAGCAGAAGGAAATCCTGGACGGTCAGCAAAAAATGCAGGAACTGGTCGTGGAGCAACTTCTAGCGGGAAAGTCTGTGCTGACGGCGCCACAGCAGAAGGCGTTTTTCGAGTTGCTGCGCACGCATTGCAGCTGCGACGGCGCGGGCAAGGAGCTGGGACTTCTTGAGCCCGCTCGCGAAAACCGCGAGGAGCGTCCGGAAGCGGCCAGCGATTGCGCCGCCCAGGCACAGACGCCAAAGCGTTCCTCGTGATTGTGGGAAGGCTGATTCGTCAGAAAGAGGGCAGTTGCTTACAAGGAGAGGGGGTCGCGGATCGCCGCTCGGGCCATGTCTCGGTGCAGGTTGGGTAAGGCCGGCCGGACATAACCCGGGCCACCGCGGCCCACTTTCTTTCCTTCCCGGAACCAGGGATGTGAAAGGCCGTCGCGGAGCTTCATACTCACGATGAGTTGCTTTACCGCGGAAAAGCGGCTGTGTATGCCTACCGACGAAGACCTCATGGTCTCCGCCGCCGGGGGCAATACGGCCGCTTTCGGGAGACTCATCGAACGGCATCAGCACTCAGCCTGGAGCGCCGCCTATCGCTTCCTTGGCGACAGCAATGAGGCCGAGGATGTCGCCCAGGAGGCGTTTCTGAAAATCCTCGACGCGGCGCCGCGCTACCGGCCCTCCGCCACCTTCCGCACCTATCTCTATCGCGTCGTCACGCGGCTGTGCCTGGACCGTGTCAGTAAGAAAAAACCCTTCTACACCCAGACTATCCCGAACGTTGCTGCTGGGGATACCTCACCGCTGGAGATTCTCTCCGAGCGGGAGCGCGGACAGCTGGTTCGCGAGGCGCTGGATTATCTTCCCGCCAAGCAACGCGTCGTGGTCGTCCTGCGCTACTACGAGGGGCTCAACTACGCCGAGATCGCGTCCGCGCTGGAGACGACCGTCAAGGCCGTGGAACGCTTGCTTTCGCGGGCCCGCCAGGGGCTGGAGCAGCGGCTGGAGAGATTCATTGAGCCGTAGGGCAGGTTTTCAACCTGCCGTATCCAACGCTTGCACCAAAGACAGGTTGAAAACCTGCCCTACCGGAAGAGGGGCCGGCGCTTGCGGCCTTGAAATTGCCGGGTTCACTTTTATAATCGAGAGAGAAAGGGAAAATCGGCCTCGATTTCCCGATAATCTGCGGGTGTAGCTCAGTGGTAGAGCGCCACGTTGCCAACGTGGCTGTCGTGGGTTCGAGCCCCATCACCCGCTTTCCTTGGCCGGGCAGGTCCCGGGAACACAGGCCCTCTGCCTTTTCCTCCCACGCCTCCAGCGTAAGATGAAGATGGCATGGCGGACCTGGAGGTTCCTTGACCTTCTCGGCTTTCTTAACTTCTGGTGGGGAGCAGCGCATGGCGGACGAAACTCAGACCGAAGGACAGGATCCGGAAACCGCGGCAACGGTGGTTGAAAAGGCCCCGGAGGCCGAGGCGGAGAAAACCGAAGCAACTGAGGAAGAAGCCAAAAAACTGCATCAAACCGTGGACATGCGCGACATCGGCCCGTGCAAGAAGCACATCAAGGTCACGGTCGACCGCGCCGACATCGACAAGCTCCTCGACAAGAAGTTCAGCGAAATGGTCATGGAGACGCCGGTGCCCGGGTTCCGTCCCGGCAAGGCGCCGCGCAAGATCATCGAGAAGCGCTTTCACAAGGATGTCAGCGATCAGGTGCGCGGCGAGGTGCTCTTGCAAAGCCTGGAGCAGCTTGCCGACGAGCACGATATCGCTCCGCTGACGCCGCCCAATCTCGACCCGAGCAAGATCGAGATCCCCAAGGAAGGCCCGTTCATCTACGAGTTCGAGGTCGAGGTCCGGCCGGAATTCGATCTGCCTAACTACAAGGGCCTGAAACTGCGCCGGCCCGTCAAGACGTTTACCGATGAAGATGTTACGGCCGAGGAGCGCCGACTGCTCGCTCCCTATGGCAGCATGATTCCCAAGCCCCAAGGCAATGCCCAGATTGGCGATTACCTGGTCACGGACATGACCACGAAGGACGGCGACCGGCAGCTGAGCAGCCACAAGGAAATCACGGTGCGTATCGATCCGCGCCTGGCCCTGAAGGACGGCATCGCCGAGAAATTTGGCGACAAGGTCAAGGGCGCCAACGCCGGCGATAAGCGCGTCGTGGACATCAAGCTTTCCGACAACGTGGCCGAGGAGACGCTGCGCGGCAAGACCGTGCAGGCAACCTTTGACGTGAAGGAAATCAAGAGCCTGCGGCTGCCGGAGATGACGCACGAATTCCTGCACCAGTTCGGCGTGCACTCGCCCGACCAGTTGCGCGAGCGGCTGCTGGTGCTCTTGAACCGCCGCCTAGAATATCAGCAGCGGCAGTCGGCACGCGAGCAGGTGCTGACGCAGCTCGCCGCGGCGACCCAGTGGGATCTGCCGCAAGACCTGCTGCAACGGCAAGCGCGGCGGGCCTTCAACCGGCGCGTCGTGGAAATGCAGTCCGCCGGCATGAGCGACGATGAAATCCGCGGCCAGATCCGCGTGCTGCAGCAAGACACGCTGCGCAGCACGGCGGCGGCCCTCAAGGAGCACTTTGTCCTGCAGAAGATCGCCGAGATAGAGAAACTGGACATCGATCAGCAGGACATCGACGATGAAATCGAGCGGATCGCCACGCAGAATGACGAATCGCCGCGCCGCGTCCGCGCTCGCCTGGACAAAGAAGACCTCATGGAGGCGCTGGCCACGGAGATCGTGGAGCGCAAGGCCCTCGACCTGATTCTCGACAGCGCGGCATACGAGGACGTGCCGCTCGAGAAGGGAGAAGGCGCCGTGGGCACCATGGAAGAGCAGGCGGTCCCGGGCGAAATGCATGACTCCACGGCCGCGCCGCCGGAAGAGAAAGAGCAAAGTCCCGCGGCTGAGGACAAGCCCGCGGAAGAACAGAGTTGAGCAATCCCTCGTTAAGGATCCAAGCCATGTACGAACTGCAAGCGGCCGGCCTTCCGTTCGAGCCGAAAGTACAGCGTTTTCGCGATTACTCACGACAGCGGCAGATGACGCTGGGCGATCTGCTGCTGGAGAACCGCATCGTCTTTCTCGGCAGTTCTCCCGAGACGGGCGGCAATCCCGCCATCACGGATTACCTGGCCAATATCACGATTCAGAAGCTGCTCTATCTCCAGTACGAAAACAAGCACCAGGAGATTCACTTCTACATCAACTGTCCGGGCGGCTCGGTGACGGCGACGCTGGCCATCTACGACACCATGCAGTTCCTGGAATGCCCTATTGCCACTTACTGCATGGGGTTGGCGGCAAGCGGAGCGGCCATCATTCTGGCTGCTGGTACCAAGGGCAAACGCTTCGCCCTGCCCCATTCGAAAATCATGGCCCACCAGCCCTGGGGCCAGGTGGGCGGCCAGGTCTCGGACATCGAGATTCAGGCCAACGAGATCCTCAAGGATCGTCGCCGGCTCAACGAGATGCTGGCCCATCACACCGGCCAGCCGATCGAGCAGATTGAGAAAGAAACGGAACGCGATCGCTATTTCACCGCCCAGGAGGCCAAGGAGTTCGGCCTGGTGGACGATGTGCTCCTCAAACTAGCGGATGAGAAAAAGGATAAGAAATGAACGGTCATTCGTCATTGGTCATTCGTCATTGGCCAATGACGAATGACCAATGACGAATGACCACTTACTGTTCTCAGGCAGAGCCTTGAAGCCGGTTCTGTTATTGCGGCAGCCTCCCTGGAATTCCTCAACCCCCCTGCCCCCGGAAGCCGATTTATTCTCTGGGGCTGGGCTTGTTCGGAGATTTTTGCCATGCCCCTGGTACCTTACGTGGTTGAACGCAGCGGCCGGGAAGAACGGGTTTTCGATATCTATAGCCGGCTCCTCAAGGACCGGATCATCTTTCTGCAAGGGGTGGTAGACGACAGCAGTGCCAATTTGATCGTCGCCCAGATGCTTTTCCTGCAGTTCGACGACCCCAAGAGCGACATTCATCTGTACGTCAATTCGCCCGGCGGGTCGGTGACGGCGGGGCTGAGCATCTATGACACGATGCAATACGTGAACTGCGACGTGGCGACCTATTGCATCGGCCAGGCGGCCAGCATGGGCGCCGTGCTCCTGGCGGCCGGCGCCAAGGGGAAGCGGAACAGTTTGCCCCATTCGCGCGTCATGATCCACCAGCCCCTGGCCGGCACGGAAGGGACCACCACGGAGATCCTGATTCACGCCAAGGAATTCATCCGGCTGAAAAAGGACCTCAACGAGATTCTGCTCCGGCATACGGGCCAGACCCTCGAAAAGATTGAGGCCGATACGGACCGGGACAAGTTCATGTCGGCGCGGGAAGCCCTGGAATACGGCATTGTCGACAACGTCCTGGAACGGCTTCCCCTCAGCCAGGTCCAGGCCAAGCCCGCTCCCTGAAGTGAAAAAGGGGACATGCTCCTTTTTCTGCTTCGCCGGGCCTGGCATGGCGACAGGCACAAGGAAATAGGACATGTGGGCACGCAGCCGGCTGACCTGCTCCCTTTGCCTCTTGCTAGGCTGCGCCTGTCTCTTTCTCTCCAGCGGTTGCCACAGCAACACTTCCCGGGACCTCTTGGAAGCCGAACTGCGCACGCGCGAGGACGACCTGCGCGAGGCCAAGGACGAGCTTAATCGCGCTCAGTGCGAGAATCAGGCTCTCATGCGCGAAGTCTCGGCGGTCCGGCAAGGCGGACCCGCCAAGCTTACGCCCGAACAGGCAGCTCAGACCTACCGCCTGAAACAAATCGCCCTGGGTCGCGGCACCGGCGGCCTGGACAATGACGATTGTCCGGGGGACGAAGCGCTACAAATCATCGTCGAGCCGAAGGACTGCGACGGCCACACGATCAAGGCGCCGGGTATGCTCCACGTGGAGGCTCTGGAGATCAGTCCCGAAGGGATCAAGGCACCGATTTCGGCGTGGGACGTGCCGCCGGACCAGGTGCGGCGCTCCTGGCGCAGCGGCTTCTTGAGCACCGGCTATTCGCTGGTGTTGCCCTGGCGAAGTTGGCCAAGCAATGAAAAGGTGCGCGTCGTTGCCCGCTTCATCGTCAGCGACGGCCGCGTGTTTGAAGCGGAGAAGGATGTGACGATCCACTTGACGCCGGTGAACCGGCGCAAGCCATTGCCTGGCGTCGATCCAGGAATTATCGCAGTGCCGGATAGTTCCGAGTCGCTCAAAACTTTGCCGCCGCGTAAGTTTGAACAGGGCTCGTCCATATCGAAGAGCTGGTGGCGTGCTCCACCGAGCCCATCTGTGCCTGCCCCGCCGGCCGACTTATGGCACCCAAAGGCGCAGCCGTCCCTTCTCGATTCCGTGCAAGTGCTGCAGCCGGCTCCGTTGCGCGATGGACCTTAAGGAGTGCAATTCGGCAGGACACCAGCCCGAAGCGCCAGCGAGGCCCTCGCTGGCGCTTCGGGCTGGTGCAGATTCGGCACCGTCATCTGGAATAGCTACCAGGCCGAGTGCAGAAAGCTCAAGATAAGTCGCGCAAGTAATGTTATCGCCAGAACAAAAAGCAGCAGCGAGCCGGCCAGGAACCAGTAGCTGACCGGGCCGTTTGCGGCCGGCGTTCGCTTCAGGGCGAGCGCCAACTCTTCTTCCACCGCCGCGCGCCAGCGGTCAAAGACTCCCGACCAGTGCAGCGTGACGTGCCGCATGGCGGGAAAGGACTCGACTTCGACGGTGGCCGCGGCTTCGGGCTCGCCGAGAACCACGCGGTCGGGCTGCTCCCACGAATACGCCAGCCCCAGGCGCTTGAGCACGACCGTGAAGAGCGGAGCAAAATCGTCCGGCTCGAGGTTATAGATCGAAGTCTGGTTTCGCCGTCGCGAAATCAGCAGCGTGACGCAGGCAGTCACCAGGGCAAAGTACAGTGTCCACAGGCTCGCCCAGAAAAGCCAATGGTCGGCCAGGCCATTGAGAAGCCGCGTGCGGCCGAGGGTCCAGTCGATCCGCCAGTGGTGGTAAAGCGCCTGCAGGATCGCGGGCCCGCCGAAGAGAAGGAATCCGGAGAGTGCGAAGACGACGCCGACAAAATCCCAGTGGCCGGCCAGCAAGAATGGATGGCTGCTGCGGTTGCGGAAGGCGAGCGTCAAGAGATAGATGGCGGGCGGGATCAGGAAAGACAGGAGAATCAACGACAGTTCCTCAGAGACGGCACGCCCGGGGTAAAGGCTCATTCTAGCGGTCCGCGGCGGCGCGGGTCAATCCGCCGAGCGCCGTCGGCCAGTCGCAATTGACCGGCAAACGAGGGTTTACTAGGATCGCCCCTTCTTACGCTCCGGTCGCCAATTCATTAAGAGATGGAAAGGTTTTTGCGAAATGCACGGATGCAGGCTAGTTGCACAATCTGGGTGGTCGGTCATTTTTTTTCTGACATGCCTTGCCGGGTGCGAGCGTACGCATCCCGCCCTCGGGGGACCTGAGGAGCCAGCGCCGGCGGCAACGATCGGCCCCGCGGCGCCTGTGGCCGGTCCTGTAGATCCGCGCCTGCAAAAAACTTTTGCCGAGGCAACCCGCCAAGAGCCGCCTGCCGACTGGCAACGGCCGCCCGACATGACCGTCACCGGTAAATCGGTCGGCAAGCTTTATACCCAGGTCACGGGTGTCTGGGAAACGATCCGCTTCGTCTCGGCCGCGGGCAAGCCGTTGGCCTACCGGGCTACCCTTGACACGGAGCTTGGCCCGATCGTCATCGACCTGCGGCCCGACCTGGCCCCCAATCACGTGCGCAATTTTGTGGCGCTGGCTCTCGTGCACTATTATGACGGGCTCGTCTTTGAACGGACCGTGCACGGCCGCTCGGAGGAGGAGCCGTTCACGGAAATCGAGATCATCGAAGGCGGTTGCCCTCTTGGCACAGGCGACCAGGGTCTCGGCAGCCTTGGCTACTGGTTAAAGGCGGAGTTCAGCAAGGAACCTTTCGAGCCCGGCACTCTGGCGGCGTGTCACGGCGAAGACCCTGACAGCGCCGCCTGCCGATTCTTTTTGACCCTGAACAAGGCCCCGTTCCTGGACGGCCAATTCACCGTCTTCGGCAAAGTGAGCAGCGGCGTCGATGTAGCGCGGCGCATTTTTACGCTGCCGGTGCGCAATGACCCGGAATATCCGGAAGGCGACCGGCCGGAAAAGGCCGTGGTCATTCGCAGCGTTACCATCGAGACTTCGGAAGGCGGCCGCTCCTGGCAGACGTTGGCCAGTCCTTCGGTGGTCGATGGTCAGTGACCAATGTCACTTTGATCCGCCGGGCGCTTTTGGTTTGACCAATTCAAAATCGCGCGTGGTCCTGCCCAGGTAAATATGGTCGAACAGGGCATAGTCGCCATCGACGGGACTGAGGGCAATCCCCGTCCAGATGAATTCGCCGAAATCGGCATAAAGATCGCGCGTCACGACGACCCAATCGGCAGGAATCTTGTCGTCCACGGCGATGGATGCGCCGTAAGGCTCCGGGCCGGGTCCGGCGTGATAGCGGAATTTGCCGGGGGCGGCGGCGCTGGGCCCCCAGTTGCCGTCGTGGTTAAGCTGTAGACAAACCGTCTGTCCGCCCTTCTTCTTCCAGGCAAAGCGCAGAAAGCGATATTCGCCGAAGCCGGGATTCTGCCGGATGCGCAAGCCCAGTCCAGGCAGGCGCTCGTTGAAGCGTTGGTCGGGGGTGACCTTGACGCTGCTTTTGCCGGAATATTTGTCAGTCGGTTCCAGGGAGGCGGTGCCGGCGCCTTCCAGCAGGTTGGCCACAAACTGGGCCTGGTCTTCGAAGATGGCCCGTGGCTGGTTCGGCGTGAGGGGCGGCAGGCAGCCTTTGAGATCGTCCGGGCTGCGGGCCAGGTAAATATGATCGAACAGGCCATATTCGCCGGGACCTGGAGTGAACGCGATTCCCGTCAGCGTGAATCCCCCGAAATCGGCGAACAAATCCCGTGTCACGACAACCCAATCGTCAGGCAGCCGGGGATCGATCTTGAGGGTGGCAGCCTGGAACGCGTTGTCGCCGGGTCCCGCTTCATAGCGATAGCTCGGTCCCGCTTTGCCGCGTTGTGGTCCCCAGGCGTTATTGGCATTCAATTGCAAAACAATGTTGTTGCCGCCGCGTTTCTTCCAGGCGAAGCGGAGAAAGCGAAACTCGCCCGGTCCCGGCCTCTCGGTAATCTTGAAATTCCAGCCCGGCATTTTGCTGCGGAAGCGCTGGGTGCCGCTAACGCGTAGAGAAGCGCTCCCGGAGTAACGATCCACGCTTTCCAAGCTCGCCTGGCCGTCTCCTTCGTGCAAGAGCGCCGCGAAATAGGCTTCATCATCGAAGATGCGATACAGCGACGGAGATGGCGGCGGCGGGTCGCCCTTGACGATCTCGATCGCCACGGGGATCTCATTGGACTTCAGCGTACTCTGCGAGGACGCCGAGCTGGTCGCTACCAGCTTGATGTTCGGCAGCGGTCCGAGCTTGCTCTCGTAAGGAAAGCTGACCGGCAATTCGAAGTCGCTGCGATCGCCGGCAATCAGGACGGCCGGCGCCGGTAACTCCGGAGGCAGCCCCGCCAGCGTGATGGTCACGGGGCGATTGAAGCCGCCGGCGCGAAGCAATTTACCCGTCAGCTTCCCGCTCGGCCCGGCGCCGCTCTTCGCCTTGATCGCCGCGGCGCTAGCCAATTGCAAGGTAAACGGCTGGGCCGCGATCAGCCTGAGCGCCGGAGACACGGCGGTCGCCAGGACCATGTTCCCTTGAGTATTCAGTAATTCAGCCTTGAAGGCGATATCGTAAGGGATGGCAGGCAAATCTGCCGGCACCAAGATATTGGCTTGCGTGGCCGCTCGACCGCTCGCCATACTGGGCATTCCCTGAAGGCGAAGCGCGCGATTGCGATCTTCCTGCTTGCCGTCGGCGGTGCGCGGCACAACCTGGCTGGTCAGGAGAGAGAGGCGTATTACGCCATCGGCGCCGGCGGCCCGTTCCACGCGCACTGCGGCCGGAAATGTGGAACCGAGCGCGAGCGAGGTTTCTTTGCTTTCCCAGGCGATGCGAATTAGCTTCGGCTCCGTGATGGCCACGGCCAGCTCGCTGCGCAGCCAAGGCTGAAAGCGCGTGACGCTCGTTTCGGGCAACATGGCCCGACGGTGCACACGCTCTTTTTGCAAGGTGCTTTCGCCGATCAGCGTGGTCAGCACCTGGGCCGGAGCAAGTCCGGAATTCGAGGAGAAGGTCAAGAGAGCGTCTGTTGCCCCGGAAGGAATCTCATCTCCGGAAAGCATGACTCCTTGAGGAAGACCGGGAACCGAGAGCTTGATCGGGCCGTCGAAGCCGGCC
>DASZFN010000230.1:0-10669 GCA_035939715.1 Gemmataceae bacterium
CGGAGCCAGCGGCGACGGCGATAACAGTCCGCTGACCGCCGTCGCCGCTGGATGCGCTTTCACTGCCGAAGCTGCAACGTCCGATTCAAGGGGCATCCTCGGCTTCGGCTTTGATCGTGTGAAGAGCAGCGGGCAGGTCAACTCGTCTCCTATACTCGACAGGCGTGTACGATCCGCTCTCAGTTTGGATCTGTCCGCTCGCCAATTCGGCAAAGGCCCAGGCGAGCGCATTCCAGGCCTGAACCAGTTGCGCATCCGCGTTCCCCCAGACGACAAGTACGAGCCGATCAGGCTCGCGCTTTACCGTGACAACCTTGCCCTCCGGGGCGCCCAACCGCAGCTCTTGCCAGTTCTCCGGCGGCTCCTCGTCCGGGAAAGCCAGTTCGCCATCGATCATCCGCACCTGCACCGGAAAGCCGTAAGATGCCAGAAGGTCTCGGGCCGCCGGCCAGGAAGGCGGCCTGCCTGCGGGGAAGTTAACCGTCTGTTCCATACCCATCGCTTAACTCCCTCCCGCCTGGGCTGCCGCGTCGAGACGGCGCATGCCATGCCCCGATTGTACCGCTGGCCGGGCGACGGGGCGAGAGTGTGCCTTGCCGCTTGGTGTTTGTCTCGCGGTTTTGCCTGCCGGGGCTGCTCCACCGCGTTGCAGTCGGCTCACGCGGGAGGTACGCTATCGCTGAAGAGTTGGCGAGCACAACCGGAAGGAAGATCCATGCAACGTCCTCAAAACGAACGCTTTCTCCGAATAACAGCGTTCTTCGTCTTGCTGACGATCCTCTGCTGTTCCTTTCTCAGCCGTCCGGGCAGGGGCGCATACGCAAATGACCAGTCCGGGTTGCCGGAGAAGAACGCCGGGAAAGATCACATCAGCACAATTACGTACCCGGTGGGCGATCTCGTCGGCGTCCGTTCTCTGTGGCGAAGATCATCATCATTGATTGCAGGCGCGCGTCAGGAGAAAGCCTAAGGCATCGATGTGTTGGTGCGGAGGATCATGACCGTGATCGACAGGGACAAATGGGACGCGAAACAGGGTGCATACAGCCTGCAGGAGCTGAACGGCAAACAACTTGAGATTCGCACCAGCGCGGAAAATCATAAAGCCATTAACGAGCTTTTGACTGCCCTGCGCCGGCGCGCCGATCTCGCCGTGATTGTGGAAAGCGACCTCTATGAAGTGGAGCGCGGCTTCTACCAGAAGCAAATCGAACCCGTCCTGGCTAAAGGAGAAGGCGCGCAGGAAAAGCGCTTTGCCGCAGTCGTTGAAGAGAGCGTGGCCAGACAACTGCGCGATCACGGCAAACTTCTCAGATCGAACAAAGTGACGGTGCTCAATCAAGAGACCGAGAAAACCTTCTCCTGGCGCACGGCCTTCAACTACCAGGCGCGACCGAAATCGAAGGATCCCGAGAATTCGGCTTACCTGCAAACCGCCCTTCACGGCATGACTTTTGAAACCGGAGTAAATGTCACTGCCGACTGGCGCTTGGTGGACGTCAAGCTGGCTCAGCATACCAGGGAGCTGATCGACATCGGCAAGGAACTCGTTGCCGATCCGGCGACGGGAGACGATGTCAATGTTGACGTTCCAAGGTTCCTGGCACTATCCACTTCAATGACCCTCCGCGCGGAGGACGGCCAGCCTATCGTCGTACCGGTCCATTACCGGCCGCCTGGGGTCGGCAACAAGGAGCGTCTGTTGATCCTCTTGGTTCGGCCCGTGATCTACATCGAGGAAGAAGAACGAATCAGGAAGAAGGGTGGGCATTAATCGGCCCTGGAACACGTGGCCGACAAAGCCATAGCTTAGAATACCTCAATGACCCCACCAGAAGCAGCGACTTTGAAGCGTGACGAAGTGACGCTCCAGCTCCGCAAGGCCAAGCTCGGCCCCGACCATCCCGACACGCTTTCCAGCATGCACAACCTCGGCCTCAGCTACGCCGCCCTCGGACGGCATGCGGAGGCCGTGAAGGTCTATGAAGAGACGCTCCAGCTCCGCAAGGCGAAGCTCGGCCCCGATCATGCCGATACATTTCCCACCATGCACAACCTGGCCGTCAGCTACGCGGAAGTCGGCCGGCAAGCTGAAGCGCTGAAACTTGACGAAGAGGCGCTCCAGCTCCGCAACGCGAAGCTGGGTTCCGACCATGCCGATACACTCGCGAGCATGCACAACCTCGCCACCTGCTACGCGGACGCTGGCCGGAACGAGGAGGCCGTGAAGCTTTTCGAAGAGACGCTCCGGCTCCAAAAGACCAAGCTCCGCCACGACCATCCTGACACGCTTTCCAGTATGCACAACCTCGCCAACAGCTACGCGGATCTCGGTCGCCACGAAGAGGCCCTAAGGCTCCGCGAGGAGACGCTCCGGCTCCAAAAGCTTAAGCTCGGACCCGACCATGCCGACGCACTCAGGAGCATGGTCAATTTGGCGGGTAGCTACCGCGCCCTTGGTCGTGTGGTTGATGCAGTGCAACTCTACGAGGAGACGCTGCTGCTAATGAAAGCGAAAATTCCGAACCACTCCTTTATTCTTACTTGTATGGGCGGCCTCGCTACGGGTTACCGTGCCCTCGGCCGGCATGAGGAGGCCCTGAAGCTGTTCGAAGAGACGCTCCAGCTCCGCAAGGTCAAGCTCGGCCCCGACCATCCCGACACGCTTGGGAGCATGAACAACCTTGCCAACAGCTACGCGGATCTTGGCCGTCACGAGGAGGCCCTGAAGCTCCGCGAGGACACTCTCCCGCTTCTCAAGGTCAAGCTCGGCCCCGATCATCCCCACACGCTTGGCAGCATGAACAACCTCGGCCTCAGCTATGAGGCTCTCGGCCGCCACCAGGAGGCCCTGAAGCTTTACGAACAGACGCTCCAGCTCCGCAAGGCAAAGCTCGGCCCCGATCATCCCGCTACGCTAGACAGTTTGAACTGCCTCGCCGAATGCTACTACCACGTCGGCCGGCGGGCGGAGGCCGTGACGGATCTCGAAGAGATACTCCGGCTCCAAAAGGCCAAGGTTGGGCTCGACCATCCCGCTACGCTGTCGAGCATGATGAACCTGGCCGACAGCTACGTGGACCTCGACCGAGAGGCGGAGGCCGCAAAACTCTACGAAGAGACGCTTCAGCTCAGGAAGGCTAAGCTCGGTCGCGACCATCCCGACACGCTTAGGAGCATGAACAACCTCGCCCTCAGCTACGCGGCTCTCGGCCGGCACGCGGAGGCCGTGAAGCTCCATGAAGAGACGGTCCTACTCCGCAAGGCCAAGCTCGGCCCCGACCATCCCGACACGCTTGACAGCATGAACAACCTCGGCCTCAACTACCAAGATGTGGGCCGGCACGTGGAGGCTTTGAAGCTTTTCGAGGAGACGCTCCAGCTCCAAAAGAGCAAACTCGGCTCCGATCATCCCGCGACGCTTTGGAGCATGATGAACCTCGCCAATACCTACGCGGCTCTGGGCCGCCACGCGCAGGCCGTGAAGCTTCACGAAGAGACGCTCCAGCTCCAGAAGGGAAAGCTCGGTCCCGACCATGCCGACACACTTGGCAGCATGGTTAATTTGGCAAATAGCTACCAGGATCTCGGCCGATTGGTCGATGCAGTGAATCTCTACGAGGAGGCGCTGCTGGTAATGAAAGCCACAATTCCAAACCACTCCTTTACTTTTAACTGTATGAATGGCCTTGCCGCCACCTACCGTGCCCTTGGCCGGCATGAGGCGGCCCTCAAGCTTTGTGAAGAGACACTCCGGCTCCGCAACGCGAAGCTCGGCCCCGACCATCACGACACACTGGAGAGCATGTGGGGAGCGGCGCGTACCCTCATGAGATTGAGCCGGGACATGGAAGCACTGCCCGTCATAGAGGACTGCCTGGCGCGCGCAGGCGCACGAACGCTCGACTCATACACCGAAAGGCTCATGATGGACCTGCGGCTGCGAGCGGTGCAGATCAGGAAAGATCACGCCGGCTGCCTGGCCGTGGCTGAGCGCTGGGAGAAGCTGCAACGCTCGGGGCCGGACGATCTTTATCAGGCTGCTTGCTTTCGGGGCGTGTGCACAGCCGCCATCCGGGCGATGGACGACTCAGCCGCTGGGGAAAATGCCGCCAGGGAACAGGCCGACTTGGCGATGCAACGGCTGAAAAAAGCGCTCGCCGCCGGCTACGGCAATCGTGCCGAGCTCGAACATAGTCCGGACTTCGAAGCCCTGCGTGACCGCGAGGACTTCAAGAAGCTGTTGTTCTCCGGAGGAGCAGCACACTCGCACGAAAGAGAAACGCAACAATGAGTGACAAACTCGATACTACGGCACGCGAATGAGTCTGTGCCGGCCGTCCGAAAGCAGATGCCAACCTGCCTCTTCATCGTCCACCAGGCGCTCGCCGCCGTTGATCGTGAGCATCGCTCGGAATACATCCGCAGGAAGACGCTTTTCAAAGCGGCGTATCCTCCCGTCCATCATGACCACAGCCGGGTCCACATACTTGCTGCTCAATCCCTGCGGACTGCCGATGGTGAAATCCATGTCCGCGAAGCAGAGATCGCGCGGCTCCATCCAGTGAATGCCGGCGCCCTGATTCTCTACGATCAGAATCGTATTTGACTTTCCATCCTTGACCTCGTTCCCGGTAACCGTCGCTCGCCCCGGCCAGGCGGTCTCGGGACCGACGACGGCAAGGTAGTTGGTTGTCGGTCCATGCTCACCCGGAAATCTGTAGATCTTCGGCATCCGCTCCGCCAACTTACGATTGTTCGGGCCGTCCCATGGTTCCGAAAAGCGGTATTCTTTGTAGACGTCTTCCATTCCGAGATACGGCAGAAGCAGCACACGCCAGCTATGCACGGGTCGTCCACTGGCATCGCTAACATAAGCCGGTGGGTAACAGCCATGTGCATCGTTGTAGTTGGCGACCGCCAATCCCAGTTGGTTGAGGTTTCAGGAGTCCGCCATTCGCGCGGCGGCCAGGCGCACGCGTTGGACCACGCAGGTGCCTCCGACCGCAAGCACCGCAAGAATTATCCCCGCGAGCCATGGCTTACTCATAGGCGTGCTCGACTCTACTTTTCCAGGTCTTGAATGTCCTTGTCGTCGGGAAACGTTTCCTGGGCGAGTTTCAGAAGCCCGTCACCTCTCGGAGTTGCGCGGATATTTGCCCGCCCGAAACCCTAGCAAGCTCTTGGTCAACTCGCCCCCCTCGACCAGCAATTCGTGCAAGGCCTCGTCCAGATGCCGATCCGACACAACCAGTTGCTCGCCTTCATCGGCGGCAAACAGCGCGGCCTTGCGCATCAGTTCCCGGATAAAGGCGGCGCTGGCGCCGTCGGTGCGCTCGATGAAGCGCGCGAGCTCCCGCACCTGGAGCGCGAGGCCTCTGCCGTAGAGATCAAAGAGGCGCGTCCGACAGGAAGCATCCGGCAGCGGGATCTCGAACGACTGGTCGATGCGGCCGGGCCGGGCCGCCAGGGCCGGTTCCAGGAGATCCGCCCGGTTGGTCGTCAGCAAGAACAGCACATCGGCGTCGTCCGCCAGACCATCCATCTCATTCAGCAATTCGAACAGAAGCGGCTGGGCACAGCCTGATGGCCGCTGGGTGCGCTCTTCGGCCACCAGGTCGACGTCCTCCAGAATGACGATCGACGGCTGCAGCGCCCGTGCCAGCGAACACGACTGCTCCAGCAGGCTCAGGCCGCGGCCGGTCAAGAGCAACACCGTCCGGTCGCGGATAGCGCTGGCCAGGTACATGGCGGTGAGCGTCTTGCCCGTACCAGGCGCGCCGAAGAGCAGCAGCCCGCGCTTGAGATGCCGACCCGCGGCCAGGAGCTTTTGGCTGTGCCGGCTGAAGTGAATGGTTTGCCGTTCGATGCGCTCCAGCAGGCCTTGGGGAAGGATGATGTTCTGACGCTCGATTCTGGGCAACTGGTGGAACTTGATCTTGAGCACGCGCGTTTCATCCTGATCTACCGAGAGGACGTGGCCCCGATACACATTGCGTTTCCGCAACGCCAGGCGCAAGTCGCTGAGGAATCGCTCAGCTTCTTTCTTTTCGCGTGCCATCACCTCCACCGTGACTTTTTGGACCAGCCGAAAACCTCCGGCGCCGTGCACCAGGATCGCCAGGCGCTCGGCGTCCTTCTTGGCAAAAAAGAGACCGCACTGCACGCAGGTGAGGACACGGTCGCCATCGAGGGCAATGTTGATGTACTCGACGGGGCCTTCTGTTGCGGCAGCCCCGCCCATCAGCGCCGCGCTTCCGGGAGCCACCAGGTCGGCGAGGCTGACGCCCATGTACTTCTGATGTCCGGTTATGCCTGCAATCTCGACGGACCAGCCTGGCTCGGCCAGATAGCTCTCAATGGCCGTGTGCAAGTTGGGATGGTCATAGGTTTCGAACCGCTCGGTGACGACCGGTAGCGTGGCCGGCTCGCATTGAAAATGGTCCCGCAGACGACGCACGAAGACGGGGTCGTCCACTGGTCCCTGCGAGGCCATCTGCTCCATGAATCCCTTGAATGAGGCGCCAAACTCTTTCGCGGAAAACTCCATGATTCACCTCTTCGGCACGACAAGCCATCTTCCGCATGTTCGCGTAAGCTTCTGCATGCCCGATTCTACCGTCGGCTGCTCAACGTGGCGAGGAGTATCCCAGACGGTAAAGCCGGGTTCTCCGGTCTACGTGGTTATCGATCCTAAATCGAGCCTCGGCGCTTCTAGCGTTTATGGCAGCACGTGGTAAGATAGTGCTGCGTCAATGGTGTCGATGCCAGACTCCGAGTTGTCAAGCATGCAATCACCCTTTCCCGGCATGGACCCGTATATCGAGGCATGCCAGTTGTGGGATGATTTTCATCACGATCTTCTTCTTGAGATCAAAGGCGCTCTTGCTGCGCAATTGCCTGCCGGCTATGTCGTGCGCGGCAGCGAACGAACATACCTTGTCATGGGGCCTGCTGAAGGACAAAGACAGGAGCACCGCTTCTGGTCGGACGTCAGCGTGGCCTCCACGGGAACGGCGGCGGCCGGAACCGCGACAGTCAGTCCCGCCGTCCCGGCCAGCGCGTCGGAGGTCAATCCGGTTTCGATTCCTGCCCTGGTCGAGACCGAATATCGGGAAATCTTTCTTGAGATTCGTCGCCCGCCTCCCGAAAAGAAGCTTGTCACATGTATCGAAGTTCTTTCACCCTCGAATAAGCATTCTCGGAGCAAAGGTTGGCGGCTCTTCAATCGCAAGCGGCGCGCTTATTTGGCAGGGCAAGCTCACTATGTCGAGATCGACCTGCTACGCGGCGGCCGCCGCATGCCCATGGCGGGCACGTGGCCGGACAGCCCCTATTATTTGCTGGTCTGCAGAAAGAATGAGGCGCCCCTCTGCAAAGTTTGGCGGGCTTTCTTCACGCGGCCCGTGACGCCGATACCTATTCCGCTTCTGCCGCCCGACGCGGACGTGACGCTTGAAATCCAGCCCCTCATCCAGAAAATCTATGCCCGTTCCCACTACGAGGTCGATATCGACTACGGCCAGTCCCTTAATCCACCTTTAAGTGCGGCTGATGCTGTTTGGCTCCAGGAACGCTTGCAAGAACAATCGCGGAGCCCTGCGGACTAATGACGCTGGTCGGCGATTCCCACCGGTGAATACGGCTACCCGGCGCTTTGCTGGTACAACTGTGGGGCAAATTGTCTGCCCCATTTTCTCCGGCGTCATCCTGTCGCCAAGGATGTAGCCCGCTACATTGAGCGGGTGAAAACAAATTCACGCGAAAGGGCTGACCGCCTGGGACCTGCGACCAGCTTTCGGCTGTTTCTCCAGCAGGAACTCGCCCGGCGCTGCGCCAGGAATCCGCACTATTCGCTCCGTGCTTTTGCCAGGTACCTGGGCACCGACCATGCGACGCTGTCCCAACTCCTCCGCGGCAAACGGAGGCTGACATCCCGAACGCTGTCACGGTTTGGCAGGCGCCTTGGGCTCGACCGATCTGCCATCACCGCCTACGCCTTTCACGAAGAACGAGCGGCAGCCATGTCCGCAATTCCCCCTAACCTGGACGAAGTGCAACAGCTGGCCCGCGACGCCGCGAGCCTCCTCTCGGATTGGTCGCACCTGGGAATTCTGGAATTGATCCATCTGGAAGAATTCAAGCCGGACACGCGCTGGATCGCCCGCGTGCTGGGGCTTACGCCGGACGAAGTCAACGTCGCCGTGACTCGGCTGGTGCGCCTCGGACTCCTCAAAATGGCGGCACGCGACCGCTGGATCGATAAGTCTGGCAACGCCGCGGCCGGTCTGGCCGAATTCGCCCAGGTGGCCGTGCAAAGGCTTTCCGAACAGGTGCGCACGTTGTTAGGCCGGCGCGGGATTCTTGAAACAAGTCACAGCGGAGGATCGGCATGGCTAATAGACCAATCGCACCAAATGTACCCGCCTGCTCCGCCTAGGAGTCCGGTAACGATGCCGGCCATTACATCGCTCCGGCGAATGTTCGG
The DNA here is from genome assembly GCA_035939715.1 of Gemmataceae bacterium. Lineage (GTDB taxonomy): Bacteria > Planctomycetota > Planctomycetia > Gemmatales > Gemmataceae > DASZFN01. The sequence continues at coordinate 8,489 of DASZFN010000230.1, forward strand.
CAAGGCGAGCGTAACGGCTAACTACATCTGAAGGAATCTTGAACGCGCAAGTTTAAGCCACGCGGGCGTTGCTTGCTTGCGGCTGAAATATTCGCAGGCGCTGGCCTAGCAGCGGTGCCTGGCTTTGCAGGAGTCCTGTCCTGTACCTGGTTGAGGAGGTTCGTGATGACTCTTCGATTTGCCTCGCTCCTGTTCTTGTTTCCCGTCCTGGCGGCCGGCACAGGACTGGCAGCCGCTGAGCCGGCGACGCATGGAACGGAAACCAATGCCAAGGTCGAACCGGGCCGGGTTCACTGGCATGCCGATTTCGCCGCCGCTTGCGCTGCGGCGAAGAACTCGGGCAAGCCCGTACTGCTCTTCCACATGATGGGCAACCTGGATCGGCAATTCTGCTGAACGAATGCCCGCCTGGCGAGAACCGTGTTGTTCTCTCGCAATGACCTGGCCGACTATGTCAACGACACCTTCGAATCGGCCTGGGAGACCGTCCGGCCGGTGCCCATCGTGCGCATCGATTTTGGCAACGGCAACGTCCTGACCCGCACCCTGCAAGGCAACATCGCTAGCTACGTATGCAACGGAGACGGTCACGTCCTCGACGTCCTCCCTGGTATTTATGATCCGGCTGGGTATCGCAAGGGACTGGAGCAACTTTCGGGCCTGGCGAAATCCGTGGGCAAGCAGCCCCCCGACCAAAGGCCCGCCACCTTGGCGAATTATCATCTCCTGAGTTTGCTGGTCCTGGAAGCGGGTCAACCTGCGGCGCAGTCCTTGGCTAGCGGTTTCCAAACGGGAGGGACCACAAACGGCAGTCTGGGCGGAGGCATGGCAGGTGAGCGCAGCACCGGTTCCCAGATCGGCTTTGGAGGCGGCCTGGGCAAGCTCGGCATTGAGGGCGGCGTCAAGAGCCTGTTGGCGAGCCCAGGACTGTCTGGGTCCCCGGCCCGCAGCGCAGGCCGACAAACTAGTCGGGAAGAGCAGGTTCCGCCCCTGGATTCAGCGGCAGATCTGGCAAACTGGAAAGCCCTCCGTGAGGACACCCAGCTCAATGAAACCGTGCGCCGACGGCAGATCCACGCCATGCTGGCCAGCAAGGGCCTGATCCGGCCTCGCGAGATCGCCAAGCCCATTTACAAAGAGGTTCTGCATGCCGACCTGGATGATCCGTACCTGGGCCTGGGCAACATTTTGTTTGCGAACTATCCTTTCGCCAAGGAGGACAATCGCTGACGAGGAAAGGCGGAACCGCGTCAAGGAACGCAGCTCCTGAAGCGCCTTGTCATCGAGTCGCCTCAGAATCGCAAGGCAGGCAGTCCAGCCGTCGATGGTTGAGATACCCATCGAGAATTAGGGTTCCTCGACGAAACGGGACATCCAGTCGGCCATTACGCCGCCAGGCTAGCGCACGCCCCCGAAGACAGCCCGTTGCCGGCGCAGCCCGCGCTTGTCCCCTTCTAACCAACCCTCGCGGAAACAGCGCACCCAGTCGCGGGGCCGCCGATGGATAAGGTGGGTGCCGTGATACTTCCGGCGCTCTTTGCAGCTCATGAGAAGACTCCTTCGCTTGTCCGCGCAACGATTGCCAGGCAGACCGGTGCTGTCGACCTGCAAGAAAGCATGGCGCTTGTGCTGGCTCGATCTAGTGTAACCAGGCACAACGGAGCCAAAAACACCGACTTCGTATTTTCGTGTTGTGATCGCTGTAGCAGAGAACGAGTCTTTCATCTGCGGAAGATTTGCGGGGGGGCGTTGCTGCATTAGTCCAGGCTGCTCGGCGAACGCTGCCAACATGGCCAACCGGATGGCAAGACGGCCGCCAACATGGCCACGAAAAAAACAGAAAACCCCAGGAATCCACCAAGGCGGGCAAGGCGGCCAGCCTCTCCGCCCTGGCCACCTTGGGTCCGCCGCCGGGCCGCCAGTGTGTGGCTTGGCGGGCGGACGGATGCACCCGCAATGTGTTATTCCCTATCGTGACGTGGCGGGGTGGCGGACTGACTTTTTTGCATGCCTCATCTTCCGATCCGCCAGCAGCTTGCGGACGGAAAGCAACACCGCCAACGCGATGCAAGGTGGCGGTGTTACTCTGGCGGTGTCAGTGCATTGACCAATGACCATTGACCATTGACCATTGACCATTGACCATTGACCATTGACCATTGACCATTGACCATTGACCAT
>DASZFN010000231.1:0-4830 GCA_035939715.1 Gemmataceae bacterium
TCGTGTGCTGTAGGCCACAGACCGCCAACCAGCGCGAGGCAGTCGGAGAATGGCCTGCCTGTGGAGCCCAACTGCACCAAACCGCCGCTCGCCAAAGGGCTTGTCTCGGTATACCGTGGCTACTTTGAAGCTAAACCATCCGCGCCGGTTACTCATTCGCCAGGCACAAGCGCTCTTTGGAACCGAGCAAGAAAACAGAGCCATTTTTGAGCGTGAAGACGGCGCCACTGAGCCGTCGGGCTTCGCCGGGAGTGAGTTGCGCGCACGGGTGGCGCAGCTCGGCACGCGGGTAAGAGCGCGGAGTGATGGTCGGCCAGGGGTAATGGCTTGACGTGGCCTGTCGTGGAACTGCCGGCGGGTCGTTCGCGGCCACTGGGCCTGGCGTGAGCGGACGGGACCACCGCCAAAGAGTGCGTATTGGATTGCCATAAGCCGCGCCAGGATGACCCGAATGCTCGGGCAAAGCCCCTCATGTGGAGCTGCCGGCAGAACGGGACCAGGGCCTGGGGACTTGAATCCGTGAACGCACCGATCGGCCGCTCGAGCACGCCAGCGGGCGGGGCGGGCTGCTGGAGGGTGGGCTGGACTTCCGGTACTACTCGCGACGTTGGCTCAGGGTCCGGGGAATGACGTCACCGGTGGCTTTCGCGTTGGCTGGCGTCAGGCGCTGGGTGGGTCGGGAGGCTTGTCTTTCATCCGATAGCTATCTCCTTTGATGATAAGTGCCTCCCCGTGATGCATCAGCCGGTCGATCAAGGCCGTGGCCAAGGTGTTGTCCACATCGAACAGGGTGCCCCATTCTCGGAAGATTCGATTCGTGGTCAGCACGATCGATCCGAATTCATAACGGGCAGCAACTACCTGGAACAACAGGTCGGCCCCGCGCTTGTCGATAGGCAGATAGCCCAGCTCATCGAGGAGGAGGACATGGGAACGGGTGTAAGTCTTGAGTGCTTTGGCCAGCCGGCCGTTGATTTGGGCCGTGGTTAGGTGATTGAGCATATCCACCACGCGCGTGTAGTACACGGAATAGCCGCGCTCGCAGGCCGTGTAACCCAAGGCGGTCAAAAGATGCGTTTTTCCGGTTCCGGTCGGCCCAATCAAAACGGCGCAGCCGTGCCGCGGGATGAACTCGCAGTCGAACAAACGCACGATGGCGGTCTTGGGCACGCGTTTGGGGAAGTCGAAGTCGTATCCGACCAGGGTCTTCTGCTTGGGAAGCCGGGCCTGCCGGAGGCGCCGCTCGAGGGCGCGTTGCTGGCGGACGGCCTGTTCCATGCCGATCAGGGTGGCCAGGACCTCGAGCATCGAGGTGCCTTTGCGGGCTGCTTCGTCCAGCACTTCGCGGTAGCCCTTGGCGATTTCCAGAAGCTTCAGGTCGGTCAGATCGCGTTCCAGTTGCGTTGGCAGAGGGTTGTCAGGTCGTGCCATGGGAGTCCTCCTCGGTGTCTTGACAAAAGCGGTCGTAAAGGGCTGGGTCGGCGGGTTCCAGTTCGATGTCGTCGATCAGTTCGCGGCGCTCTGGAGTGGGCAGCGTCGGTGTGGGAAGTTGCCGGCGGCGGCGTTCCGCCAGGAGCAGGTTTTCCACATAAGCGGCATCGTAGGTTGCTAAGGCCAAGGCGTGGGCCATGGCGGCCAGCACGTCCGTCCGTCCGTAGAGTCGGGCCAGGCTTAGCAGACGGCGCACATGGACGCCGGTCTTAACCGGACGGCTGGAAAGATGCAGGCGAAACGCGCGTGCCTCCGGCCCCAAGGCGTCGAATTCCTGCTCCAGGGCCTGTTGACGCGGACGCTGGCGGAGTGAGAGCGCTGCCAGGCGGTGATCCGGCAGCACGAGCAACTGCCCGCGCTCGTAACACCGGACGTGTTGCGCCACCACTTGGCCCTCGTGCAGCAGGCGCAACTCATCACGGTTGGCGCGCAGGGTGATGGGTCGGCGCACGAACCGCGGCGGCGCGGAATAGCGATTGCCGTCGAAGGCAATGCGTGCATGCGGGCTAACGACGGCTGGCACGACTTCGTCGGTGTCGAAAGGGATGGCGGGTAGTGGCCGTAACAGCGCACGCTCCTGCACAAAGCGATCGAGCGGTCGCGCGCGCGTGGTCTCGTGTATCCGCGGGTTGGCCACCTGATCGCGCCAGTAGGACGCCAGGGCCAGGTAGTCCTCGAAGCGGGTCAGTTCGTCGGCCCGGCCGGCCAGGGCGTTGTGCTTCACGTAGCGCACGCTCGCTTCCACAACCCCTTTCGATTCCGGGTCGCGCCGCGCGCAGGCGATCGGCTGCAGGCAGAAATAGCCGCACAGCCCCAGGAACTCGGGATGGAAGCAGGCGCTGCGTCCGGAGCCGTTGAGCACGGCTGACTTGAGGTTGTCGAAGATCAGCTGGCGGGGGCTGCCGCCGAAAAAAGTCAAGGCATTGACCAGGCCCCGGTAGAACTCAGCCTTGCGCTGGGAGAGGGTGAACTCAATGAACACCAACCGGCTATGGCAGAGCACGGCCACGAACACCGAGACCTTGCGCGTGGTCGAGCCCACCTGCACACGGCCGCATTCGCCCCAATCGACCTGCATCGCCTGGGCGGCTTGGTAATGCACCTCCTGGTAGACGCGGCCGCGTGCCGGACGGATTTGACGCAAGTAGCGGCGCAGGACGCTGGCGCTGCCGGTATAGCCCTCTGGTCCGCGGGCGATCTCCTCGCGGATGCGCACGGCCGACAGGTCGGGATACTTGGCCAACAGCTCCTTGATCTGCTCCAGGTACGGATCCAGCAAGCGGACACGCCGCGCCGCTTGGGGCGCCGGTGGCTGCTGCAACTCCAGGGCGTCGGCTACGGTGTGTCGCGAGCAGTGTAGTCGCTGCGCGATCGCGCGGCCGGAGAGTTTGTCGATCGCGCTGAGGCGGCGGATTTCGGCCCACAAAGCAACGTTCATGGCGTGTTCCTCCTTGAGTCGGCAGTGGGTGCGGGAGCTGGTGCGTCGGCGATTTGCTGGAACAACTCGCCGAGCCGGATCAGTCCTTGGCCCGGCTCGGGGCGACGGCTGACGCCCGGCGACGGCAGCGACAGCACCTGGACCAACGGCAACTGGTGGGCGATCAGATCGCGGTCCAACAGTTCCTCCCGAGCCTGCTCCAGGGCCGGCTGCGATAGCCGCAACCGGCAGGTCAACGTGTGGTCGCTGTAGAACGACAAGCCGTGCCGGTCGGCCACGGCGGTGAGGAACAAGTACAGCAGCATGGCCTCACGCGATAGATAGTCGCCCTGTTCACGCAGGAAACGGCGATCCACCCAGGACCAGCCTGTCGCCGGCGGACGCCGCAGTCGCTGGGCAACCAGAATGCGTTTTTCGATCATGCTTGAGACTCCTGTTAAGCCAAGGGAATGAACGCGCTCGCACACTTGGTCCCAAGCTATGGGGGCTGGCGGGCAAGGCCATAAACTGCCGACCGGCGCGGCCCGCGCGCCTGGTCATGGGGGTGGCGGCCGTGGCGGCGTCGCGCTGGCGGTGTTGAGTTGCTGTCCGGACCGCCGCGCGCGGGCGGCAGCGTACTCTTGCGTGCGTGCCTTGCGGCCTTGGAAAGTGCCTCGGAGCCGCCACTTGCGTTCCCGATCGCGCACGCGGTGAACCGCCTGGCGGCAGGCCCGGCTGCAGAAGCACGCCGGGTTGCGCACCGACTTCAGGAGGGGCTCATAGCACCCCGGCCGGTGGCACACGGGTGTCGGCAAAATAATTTTTGCCGCGTGACCACGCGCAGGCGTAACCTCGGGGTCCTGCGGTGCTTGCGGCAGAGAGGGGGCACGCTGACGGCGCGCGTGTTCAGCCTCGGCGTGCTGGGTTTTGGCGGCATCGTCCTGGCGTCGTCGCGCCTGCCGCCGCGCCGCCTGCCAGCGCCGGACCTCACGCAGGCATTCGGGGTCCTGGCAGTAACGCTGGTTCCACCGCCGCGGCTGGTACTTGCACCCACAGCCTTTGCGCAGGCACAGCCGTGCCCGCGGTCGTCGCGGACTGGTACGGCGGCGGCACTTTGGCTTAAGATGATGACAGCCCACGGGAGCGTCGATCTCCCAAGGGATAGCCCGGGGGGAACGTGCTATCGTTCTCCTCGGGCGCTAATCAAAACCGGGAAGCAGACGGTCAGTCTATACTTCCGAGACTGAACCAGACAGGGAAGGAAACTGCTTGAGACAGGCGTGGCCAAGGAGACGAAAAATCGGCAACCAGACGGTCGTTGGCCAGTCTATACTCCCGTTCAATGAACCAGACAGGGAAGGAAACTGCTTGAGACAGGCGCGACCAAGGAGACGGTGAAGAACACGCCCGCTGCGTCACCCTTCCGCCTGGCGCTCTTCAAACGCTCACAACTGGCTCTGTTTTGCCGCTCGGTTCCAGAAGGAAATGATCGAGGGAGAAGGCCCCCTTCAAACGTCCCCACTGCTCGCGATAAAGGCAATAGATACAACGAAAGGAGAATTCATCCCGGAGCCAAGGGCGGAAGCTCTCGGCGTCGGCGTAACCCCGGGGTCCGTGCCGACGTACGTGCGGCGCCGTTGGATACCGAAATGCGTTCATGCGCCTTCCCTGGTGGCTTGCTGCTGCGCCTTGGCCAGCAGGTCTTGGTGTAAGCGCCGCAAATCTTCCAGCGGCACGGGCGCGAGCTTCCTGCGCTCCTTGAAGAACTGCTCCTGCAGCACCGCCAGTTCCGCCGCTTCTTCCGGTGTCAGCGTCCTGTCGATTTCGCGGTCAACTAACGCGCAGCGTCGGTTGTTCTTCGCCTCGGTCCACGTCCCCGAATGGGCGCTGACTGCGCCGGGACCATTTCGTAGCGGCAGCAC
>DASZFN010000232.1:0-1525 GCA_035939715.1 Gemmataceae bacterium
TCGGCGGCCCCTTTGCACAAATCGGTCAGCTCCTGGCGCAGTTCCTCGGCGCTACGGGGCTGATTCAGCACCAGGCTGTCCAGCAACTCGTCGATCATGCCCGGGTTGTTGATCAGGATTTCCGAAAGGAACTGGCTCCAGGCGCAGAGATCCACGTACAGCTTCAGGCTAGGCGGATTGAAGCTGAATAACTCCCAGAGCACCGATTTGGCGCCCAGCGACGCCGTGACTTTTTCCAGGTTGACCAGTGCCATGTCGGGGTCCGGCGTCTCGGCCAGGGCTCGCAGAAGGGCCGGAGCGATGCTGGCCAGAAACTGCCGGCAACGCCGCGTAGACAGGAATGGCACGGCTTCATACGACAGGGCGGTCAGGTTGTGGTAGGCGCCGGGAATATCCTTGAACGGATAACGGCCCAGCACGGTGCGTATGGTCTCGGGGTCGGGGTTGGTGTCCAGGATCAGGTCGGACTCCGGCTCCGCCTGACCGTCCTCGCCAAGGAAGGTGTCGTGCAGCAGATGGTTGAGGATCTTTCGATCCAGGCCGGTTTTCTCGCGGTAGTCATTCACGAAGCCGGTGAGCGGATCGCCGCCGTCAAGGGAGACAGAAGCCGGCATCGCCGCGCCGTCGCCGTTGCCGGCATGTTCCTCAGCCGGGGCAACCTTGTCCTTGCCGTCCGTGCTGGCCCGCGGATAGCCCATACGCAGCGCCAGCTTGCGCAGCTCCTCACCGCCCTCCGGCAAGCGGTGCGTCTGCAAGTCGAAGAGAAGCTGCAGGCGGTGCTCGGTCTTGCGGAGAAAGCGATAGCCGTCATCCAGGATGTGATATTCCTGATCGTTCAGACAGCCCGCTTCTTCGAGGGCCTGCATGGCGAGCAGCGTGTTGCGTTGACGCACTTCCGGCAAGTCGTGGCCGTTGGAAAGCTGCAAAAACTGGATGGTGAATTCGATATCGCGGATGCCACCGTGGCCGGTTTTCACGTCCGTGTCGGTAATGCCGACCTGGGCGGCCTTGTGCTCGATGCGGCGCTTGATGGCCTTGATCTCGTTGATCTCCGCAAAGCTGAGATATTTGCGGTACACATAAGGCTCGATGGCGGCCAGGAACGTCTGTCCCAGCTTCATGTCGCCGGCCACGGGACGCAACTTGATGAGTGCTTGCCGTTCCCAGGTGCGGCCCATGGCATCGTAATAGGAGAGCGTACTGGCCAGCGAGCGCGTCAGCGGGCCGCGGTGGCCCTCTGGACGCAGCCGCAGGTCCACGCGGTAGGCCTGGCCCAGGTCGGTGTGCGCCGACAGCAGTCGTACGACCTCGCCCACGACGCGGCCGTAGAACTCCTCGGTGCTGACACTGGTGATGCGCTGACCGCGCGTGGCGCCGTCCTCGTCATAGACGAACATCAAATCGATGTCGCTGCTGTAGTTCAGCTCCTCGCCGCCGTGCTTGCCGAACGCCAGGATGACGCAGCGCACCGGTTGCCCATCGGCGCTGAAGGGCCGGCCGAAGCGAGAGCCGATGTGCCGAAGCG
>DASZFN010000233.1:0-10959 GCA_035939715.1 Gemmataceae bacterium
TTGACCGATATGCAAGAGCACGAGCATCTGAACCGGCAAGCGATCGCTGCGGGGAAACATATCTGGAGCGAGAAACCCATTGCCAATTCGCTGCAGGCCGGCCAGGCGCTCCTGGAACAGGCGAAAAAGCGCGGCGTTCGCGTCTGGGGTGCGCCGACCGTGGTGAACAGTCCCCAGTTTGCCTGCATGGCCAGAATCCTGAACAGCGGCGTCCTCGGTCGCGTGGCTGCCGCGCATGCGGATTACGGCCACACGGGACCCGATTGGTCGTCGTTCTTTTACGAAAAGGGCGGCGGCAGCATGCCCGATCTGGGCGTGTACAATCTGACCACGCTCACCGGCCTGCTGGGCCCGGCCAGGTCCGTCGTGGCCCTTACCAGCGTGGTCACGCCCACGCGCAACATTCGCGGCAAGGGCCGCATCCGCGTCAGCGAAGAGGACAACGCGATGCTCCTCCTCGATCATGGCAAGGGCACGCTGGCGCATGTTCAGTGTGGTTTCAATTTCTTCAATCCGCACGGCCATGAGGGAAGCAAGGAAAAACGCCACACCATCTCCATCGTCGGTTCGACGGGAGCGCTGGGCCTGGTGGGTTACGACTGGGAGCCTCTGGGCGTCGATGTCGCGACCGCTGCGGCGGCCGATTTCAAGCGCCAGGCGACCGACAAGGGAGGCTACGTTTGGCAACAAGGAGCGTCGCTGGTAGCGGAATGCCTGGTCAAGGGCAAGGAGCCGCTGTTCACAGCGGAACATGCGCTGCATGTGGTTGAAATCATCTGTGCGGCCCGTCAAGCGCAGGAGACGGGACAGCGCGTCAACCTGAAATCCTCTTTCAAGTGGCCGGTTGTTGCCTGACCGGAGGAAGCCAATGGCGGATAACATCAAGTACGAGATCATTCTGTACTGGAGCAAAGAGGATGAGGCGTTTATCGCCGAGGTTCCGGAGTTGCCGGGCTGTGCGGCAGACGGCGCCACCTACCCGGAGGCGGTCACCAATGTCGAGGTGGTGATCCGGGAGTGGATCGAGACGGCGCGGGAATTAGGTCGCGCTATTCCGGTGCCGCGTGGACGGTTGTTGTACGCCTAGCATCGCGACGGCTGCCGGCGAAACCGGCAGAAGTCGAGTCCTTTGCAAGCAAAATAAAAAAAGACCCATTTCTCGCTCCATGCTCTGGAAATAACCACAGTTGTTGTTCACTAGTTTGCCATCTATGGAGAAGGTTTTGCCAAGTTCGCGGCCACGCGTGGCAAACATGTCTTGCGATGGAAAGCCTTACTGCAATTCAGGTTATGAATTCATTAATGGCAAGATTGCCAGTTTGCCAAGGATCACAGGGCCTTGGTCCATGAGGTTGGTGATGAGTTCCGCTACACATCAATCTATGATGGACAGAACACTAGTCGCCGCCACGCCGAACGACTGGCCCTGACCTGCGGCCAAAGAGTGCACGCGGCCGGGACCGCGAAGCCGCGGTCTCGGTCACTGCAATGCCCGTCGAGGTAGAAGATCGGATCGGCGGCGGTGAGCCTGGCCCACACCAGACCGTTGCTGCTCGTCATCTGCCCCATTGTGAGGCCATACATGCTCCCGGCATCGTTACCGTTGATGCCGTTCCTTGTCTGAGTCGGTTTGGGTCAGGGCTTCGCTGGAGTGGCAGATGTCAAAGAAACAGAGTCTCTGATTGGGACTGACAAGCGGTGGCCGACGCAGGAGCGAGTAAAGAGTGGCCTCGATTTCTGCCCCGTGATCTGGATAGCCGTTCCGATCCACATAGATGCCCCCAAAACCCGCCTCGACTAGCAGCCGAACACACTCCGGCAAGGGCCGATTCGCGATACCGGCCTGGAGCTCATCTGCCGACCGCCCATGCATGGCCCCAAAGCTCCAGCGCAGCTTTCTCGAATGCAGGTAGCCGCGGAAATGATCGTAGGGCATCATAAGATGGGAGGTGTTCCTGTAAGAGCAGTAGCTCAGGAAAGGAAACTGAAATACCATTGTTTGCTCCGGCACGGCCGCCTCGATCTGCGCCACGAAGGCGGCATCGCTATCAAACTCCTGCTGTACGTGGGCGAAGGGCTGGAGGTAAGTCTGGCTCGTTTGATCCCATAGTCCGGCCACGAGCAGGCAAGGTGCCAGCATGGTAGCCAGCACGGCGCCTTTGCCACGCCCGCCCACGCGGCGACAGAGATCATCGATCGCGCCAAAGGCGCCGGCCAACGCGAAGAAGGCAATGAAGATGCTGATGCGATTGTAGGTCCGCGTGATCCGCATGTAGATCAGGTTGAATAAAGTGCCGAAACCACCTACGCTCGCTACCAGAACGGCAAAGACGATCAGCAGACCGAACAAGAAGTAGAGTTGCCCGCGTTCGGTAGCCGAACGTTGGCACCAGACCAAAGAACCAACCAGAAAGACGAACCCCATAGATCCCATCGTTCCCAGTGCCATCGCATCCCCCTCACTGACCACAGGAGTTGCCGAGTAATACTTGTCGTGCACTCTCTTGAATAGAGGCAATCGATGATCCGGGGCGGGCATCAGTAGCTGCACAACCTTCAGGCCAAAGATTTCCCCGTCCAGCCAGGGGTGCTTGGTCACGTGATCCGGCGCAGGGTTTGGTCCATGCCGGTAACGATAGAGCAGATGCGGGGAGAGATTGACCAGGAAACTGACACAGAGGACAGCCAGGAGCAGCGCTGACCGGCTTAGCAAGCAGAGCTGTCGCCCCAGGCAAAAGAGGGAAACTCCAGCCAGCAGCAGGAAGAATGCCGCGAAGAGGGAGTAATACGGAAAATCGAACCCCAGTGCGCAGCAGATGGCAAGGGATGCGAAAGCCCTGGGACTCTTAAGTTCCAGCCCAATCCGGCCCGTTGGACGGCGCACCACCAGGAAGGGCTCGCCGCGCGCCAGCCAGATGATCACCAGCCCGAGCAGCGGGATCAAATAGTATGTCGACAGGAAGAGGTGAGTCTCCCCGCGCCAGAAATGATAGGGCACGAAGGCGTAAAGGATGCTGCCGGCCATGGCCGGGCCCACAGACATCCGCATACCTCGCAGCGCGGCCAGCGCCGTGACCGCTGCCAGGGGAAAGGATGCCACGAAATACACGTTGCATACAAACCCCGCGTCCGGGCGCATCCAGGCAAGGCATTTCACCACCAGGAAGTGCAGGCTGGCGTTTTGCGGAAAATCGTGCAGTTCCGCTGGCAGCGGTGACCCGAGGTACGGGTTGGTCAGCCACCAGCCGTTATCGATCACTCCCTTGATCCACGTCAAGAAGACGAAGCTATCGTGCCCGTAGCTGAACGGCACGGTCAGATCTGCCCTCCAGAGCTTCATCACGACGCAGGCCGCCGCGAGGGCGATGATGGCAGTCATGACATAGATCAAGAGGGCAGTCCAGCGACCTCGGACCGGTATGACTTTGGCTGGCATCGCCATCCATGACTCCTTGCGTGACTCGATTGCAGTTGGACCCGCATTTTCTCACGCACAATCCCGGCCGCGCGGCCAGAAGGCGTCGATTTCCCTGGAGATTTTCTGAACAAGCTCCGTGCCGGCTCGCACGTCCATGGCGGCCAGCTCGTGACTTACTCGATCCAGGAGATCGAACTGGGGCTTGACGATGTCCAGCGTTCGGATGAATTCAAGAAAATCGCGCGCAAAGGAAACAGGAGAGTGATGCTTCAAGACGTATTCGCGGCCCTGGCGGCCCAGGGCTTGCCGTCGCGCCCTGTCGCCGACGAGATCCTTTAACAGCTTGTGGAGGCAGGGCACTTCATCTCGCAGGGGGACCTTCAGCACACAACCGTCGGGAACTTCCTGGTAGCTTCCGGTATCGCTGACAAGCAGAGGGCGCCCGAAGGTAAGCGCCTCGACCAGGGAGGCGGAGGCGCCCTCCATGGCGGGGTTACGCAGGTTAATGCATAGGTCTGCGCTTGAGAGATGTTGGTAAAGCACCTCATCACTTTGCTGGCCAAGCAGGCGAACCACGTTCCCCAGGCGATAGTCGCGGATCAATTGTTCCAGTTTTTCGCGGTAAGCCGTATGTGCGAGGCAGCCGATGACGATGTACTGGACCTTGGCCGCCAGTTCTGCGTCTCGACCCAGAACCTCAAGGACGGCATCAATCCGCTTGTTAGGGTTGACGTGCCCCACGGAGAGAAGGAGGAGCTTGTCGTGTGGAACGCCCAAAGCCGTCTTAGCCGCCTCTAAAGGGACGGGGCGGTCGTACAGGTTGTGAGGGAGGTAGAGCCTTGCTACGGGGCATAACGCCTGCGCCCGGACGATGTCTGCGAAGAAACTGGAGAGCGTGACGGCCGCCGTGGCGTGCGTAAGACAGGGCTCGAAGAAAGGGAAATTGATAGCGCGCCGGCTGACATCGACGGAGCTGCCGCCCGCGAGTCCCTCTGCCATCTCTTGCCGTGCGGCAGGCCCATAAAGAGTCTGCACCTTTTGCAGGTAGCCGTCGGAGTCTTTGCGATGTATGAGGTAAAGTCCCTGAAAAAAGTGGTGCATCACGTAGTCGTGCAGCACGACGATTGTGGTCTGTTGCTTGCGGCTTGGGCCGGTCTGTCGCTTGCGGCTTCGGCCGGGTGTCTGCTCGAGCGTCTCAAAGATCTCGCCGTGATAGGCCCAGCAATCGCCGAGGTTGTACACGACGTGATCGTAAGAGGCCAACAACTCCGGGTTGTTGTGAAGGGAAGCCAGCGGGAAGACCTTGAGCGCGGTGGCATGGAGCTCGCCTTCCTGGGCGTTGGCCGCTGGCGGCTTATGAGGGGTCCAGATGTCGACGGCAGCGTGGCGGGCGAGTTCAGCGGTTACGGTCTGGCTGAAGCGGCCGATGGCACTCTGCCGACAGAACGGAGTAAACCAGGCGATCTTCATGCGGTTAACCTCGCCACGACTCGGTCCCAGGTAATCTCCAAGGTCTGAATCAGGTCGAAGCCGGCCTGACCGATGCGCTGCGCCGCCGCCCTATCCTCGTAGAGCTGGTCCATCGCCGCCGCCAGGGCTTCCGGCTCCGCCGCAACGACCAGTCCCGTTTCGCCGTCGCGGACCACATCCAGGGTTCCCCCCGAGTCGGCACAGGTGATGACGGGCTTACGGGCGTGATACGCCTCGAGGCTGACATAGCCGTAGGAGTCTTCGTCGTAAGGGACATAGACGGCGCCCAGGCAACGGGCCAAGAGATCGGCCTTTTCCGTCTGCGCGATGAATGTGCTCCGGATCTCGACGCGGTGGCCGACGTTGCACTGGCGCACCCGCTCCTCGCAGCGGGCCAGGGCCCCGGCATCATCCGGGCGACCGGCGATGACCAGCTTGACATCCGAGCGGCAATGCCGAAGCGCCTCGATGGCCAAAACCTGACGCTTGCCGTCACTGATCCGGCTGGGATAAAACAGGAAGTCGCCGTAGCCGCTGCAATGATAGAGCTCTGCATCCATGAGCGGCGGATAAAGGACTTCCGAATCAAGGCCGTTAAACCGTTTCAGCCGTTTTGAGACGACGCCGTTGTTGGTGAAAATACGCCTTGTTTCGGCAAGGTACCTGTTGTCCGCCTTGACGATGGCCGCGCGGATGGCCTGGCCTTCGGGAGTGTCCGGGATGCCCTGGTAGGGCGTTCCCCACAGGTCATACGCCTGTCGAAACTGGTGCAGCAGCCAAAGGACTTTGTCGCGGTGCGGGACGAAATAGGCCGGGAACTTCAGGGCGATGACGCGGTCGATGAAATCGTCGCCCAGGTGAAGGAAGCGACAGGCCAGGATCTGCTCCGGGATCGACTGACAGGGCTGCCGCTGGAAGGGGATACGCACGACGATGGCCGGGTGGCCGCGCCGGCTGAGTTCCTTCTTCAGATTCTCGGCGAGAAACTCCGCGCCGCCGACCGTGAACGGGGCGGCGTTGTTGACAATGGCGATCCTCATGCCGTTAGCCTCGCAATCACGTGGTCCCAGCTTATGCCCAGCTCCGCGATCCGCTCGCGTCCCCGTCGCCCCAGGGCCGGGGCGCGCTGACGCTCCTCGAACAAGCGATCCATGGCCTCAGCCAACGACCGGGGGTCCGGCTCGGCCACCAGGCCGGTGCGGCCATCCTCGACCAGCTCGAGAGTGCCGCCCGAGTCGCTGCAAGTAATGACCGGTTTCTCCGCATGGAAGGCTTCGAGGCAGGGATAGCCATACGAATCCTCCATGTAGGGCAGGTAGAGGGCGCCGAGGGCGCCGGCGTACCAGCGCTGTTTTTCTTCCTCGGAGATCCAGCGGTCGAGCACGGTCACGCGCTCCGCCTTGTCGCATTTCTGCAGGGTTGTACGCAGGCGCTGCCCTTGTAGTTTGGTATCGGGCATGCCGGCAATAACCAGGCGCACGCCGCTGCGCACGTAGTTCATGGCTTCCACGGCCAGCCACTGGCGTTTGATGGACGTGATGCGGCTGGCGTAAAACAGGTAATCGCCATAGCCCGTGCTGCGAAATTGTTCCGGGTGGAGCAGGGGCGGGTAGAGGACTTCGGAGTCGAGGCGGTTGTGCTCGCGCAGGCGCTCAGAAACGATCTTCGAGTTCGTGAAGATAGCCCGCGCCGAGCGAAACGCTTGCTCGTCGGCGCCGATCATGGAGCGGCGCAAGGCATCGCCTTCCCGGCCGCGCGGGAAAAAATTATACTGTGTGCCCCAGAGGTCGTAGGCCGAGCGGTGATGGTGAATGAACCAAAGCACCTTGTTGGGATGCTCCAGGAGGTAAATGGGCATGCGAATGGCAATGAGCCGGTCACCGTAACCGCGCACGCCGAGCAGGCGCAAGGCCAGCATTTGCTCGAGCAGCACGCCTGGATGGGGATGGAACGGGATCTTGAAGACGTCCACCTGGTGGCCATACTCCTGGAGTTTTTCGGCCAGCCAATCCACGATGAACGTGCCGCCGCCCTCGATGAAAGGCACAATCGTGCTGGCAAGCAAGACCTTCATGCGCTCCTTCTTTCCGCTGGACTGGTCCGCCTGGCAGCCAGCGTTTGAAAGAATTGGGCCCCCCGTCGCAGCCTGCGCTTCGCCAGCCGCCAGCCTGACGGGGGCACGTGCTTCTTCGGCAGGGAAACACTCGCCCACCTGTCCAGGATGTCCATTTCCCGGGGCGCACAGGACCGCCTGGCCTGGGCTTCGGGACAGCGGAGCAAGGTCGATAAGATAGATTCCCTGCTGCTGCCGCTCTCCAGGAGGTCGCTCCAGCACGCCAGTCCTTGCTGATCCGGCGCACGCCCGAGCACACGGCGATAGCCTAGTTCCAGGAACAGCGCGCCATCAGCCAGGAGGATCTCCGGCCCGGTCACCTGGTTGGCGGCCCATGCCTCCAGCGACTCCACGCCCTGGGGCGGGCACTGCCGTGCCAGCGCTTCCGGGCAGCGCAGCATGGTCCACAGGATGAATGGCTTGCTGGCGCCGCGCCTGGCCAGGTCATCCCAGTAAGCTGCCCCCGCCGGTTCCGGCCTTCGGCCCAGCAGCCGCCGATAAGCGAGTTCCAGGAAATCCTGCCCATCCAACATCAGAATTTCAATGACGTTGGCGTGATTCCACGTCCACAGGTCCAGCGCAAGCGCTCCCGCCGGCCGGTTGCCGCGCGCCTGGGCCTCCTCGGAATGGAGCAGCTTCCAGAGAATGAATTCCCTGCGGCAGCCCTGTTCCAGCAAGGCGGACCAGCCGCCGATCCCCGCTGCATCCCCGGGCCGTCCGAACAGTCGACGATAGCACAACTCCAGAAACAACGGGCCGGAGCGATGGAGGAGATCCGCAACAGTCAAGGAATGAAGGATGTCGTCGGTCAAGACCGCCAGCCAGGCAGGGTTCGAGCCGTCCGCGCGGCCTGGCTCGGACTTGGCAATGAACCACAACAGAAACTCGCGCGACGTCCCCAGGCTCAGGTAACTGGCAAGCCTTTGAATATCCGCCGGCTGGGGCTGCCGGTTTGACACAAGGGTGCAGGCCTGGCGGACGAATTCCTCTCCTTCCAGTCTCAGGAGGTCTCGGAAAGGCTCCAGGTCCGCGCGTGGCGGTCCCCTGTCTTCCAGGAACTGGTCGATGCGCGCCTGGATTTTGCCGGCGCGGGATGGGGGGCTCATGGAAACCTCGGGGTACTGTGGTCATTGGTCATTGGTCATTCGTCATTCGCTTTGCGAATGACGAATGACCAATGACCAATGACTAACTCAGCGCTGGCAACTCGGTCTTTTCTACGGCTTGAGCAGGCGACCGCAGGTCGGGGGAAATCTCCAATAGGCCGATCAGTTCGTGCTCATTCTTCTCGCGAAAGGCAAAGCCGAACTTGCGATAGACGTGAACCGCCCGCGCGTTCGCCTTGTAAACCGTCAGGCGGAGGCGCGGCGCAGCCAAGGCGCGGGCCTCCTGGATGGCGTGAGCGAGCAGGGCCTTGCCGAGCCCGCGGCCACGAAACGCCGGGTGCACGCAGCCGCCAAAACTGGGCACTGCGAAGCCCTCCTCCCAGCCGCGCAGCATCAGGTAGCCGGCCATGTGTCCTCTGTAGCGCGCGACGTAAAAGCGGTCGCGCGCATGGGTTTGGCGCCGGCAAAGTTCGTGGGCGAACTCGACCGTTAGCGGGTGAGGGTGAAAGAACCGCACCGTTTCCGGATCGGCGGCCAGCACCTGGAAGAATGCTCCCAGGGGCGCCGCGTCGTTGGCCCCGAGCCGCTCGATCGTCAGGTCCGTCTTGTCTATCATTGGGCAGATCCTTTCAAGCGGCCTTCCTGGCAAGGGCGAGGCTAGGTACTTGTAGGACCGCCCGGGTACGCGCCAGCGCCTGGCGAAGTTTTTGGGCGATGTAGTCGACGTCGCTTTCCTTCAGATAAGAAGAGGTCGGCAGATTGATGCCGCGGGCCGCGACATAGGTCGCCACCGGGCAGCCCGCATCCGTGCGCGCGTTTTGGTACATGGGAAACGTATGGACCGGGTAGAAGAAGGGACGCGTCTCGACGTCTGCTGCGGCCAACTCTTCGCGCAGCAGATCCCGCGTGGCAGCGTCATCTACGAGGACCGAATACAGCCAAAAGACATTGGAAACGCGCCGGGCCTCGACGGGCAGGGTGAGTGCCGCTTCGTCTTGCAGGCGCGCGCGATACCAGGCGGCGATTTGCCGGCGGTCCCGAAGGAGCTGCTCGACGTGTTCCATCTGGCCCAGACCTATGGCCGCCTGCAGGTTGGTCATGCGGAAGTTGTAGCCGAGGACCGGATGCCAGTAGGTGCGGGCCGGGTCCATGCCCTGGCCGCGCAGAAGGCGAAGCCGCCCGGCAAGGTCGTCGTCGTCGGTCACGACCATGCCGCCCTCGCCCGTGGTCACGATCTTGTTGCCGAAAAAACTGAACACCGCCGCGGCGCCGAACGATCCGACCGGGCGACCATCGTAGCAAGCGCCCTGCGCCTCGGCGCAGTCCTCCAGGACCCAGAGGCCGCGGTCCCGGGCCAGGGCCAGCAAAGGTTCCATGTCGCAGGGATGGCCATAGAGATGCACCGGGATGATGCCTTTGGTGCGGCGCGTAATTAGTCGTTCGACACTGGGAACTGACAGGCACCAGGTCACGGGGTCGCTGTCCGCGAAAACGGCCGAGGCGCCGCAATAGGCCACGGCATTTGCCGTGGCCACATAGGTAAGGCTGGGAACGATGACCTCATCGCCCTGCTGGAGGCCCAGGCCGAGCAAGGCTAAGTGGAGAGCCAACGTGCCGTTGCAGGTGGCGATAGCGTGTTGGCACTGCGTAAAGTCCGCGACGCGGCTCTCGAAAGCGGTGATAAACCGCCCGCGCGAAGAGATCCAGTTGGTGCGGATACACTCATGGACATACTCTGCTTCGCGCCCGCATAGATCGGGAGAGGCCAGCATGTATCTCATGATTCCCTCCGCTGCACAGAAGCACGGCAAAGAATTCGCCGGAACCGCAGCAAGTCTGCTCTCGGCGGCAAACAGCCGGCGCCGTTTGCCTAGATTGCCGGAGCCTGCCGGCGGGGAAAATGCACAAACACTCCTGCCGGTTTCATCGGCAAGAAGCGCCTGCAAACTCGACTAAATCGCTTCATTCGCTACATGCGCCAAATTCTGTTGCAAAAGGCGGCTTTTCGTTAGGGAAGTGAATGCCTAGCTCCGAACATAAGCACGAACGTGTCGCTGATGACCCGGCCGAATACGCTGATGTCGAGTGTGGCTGCCTTACCGTGGTTCCGCGGCCAAGAGGGCCTTCAAACTTTGGGCGATTAGGGCATTGCGGCTGATGCGTTTTTTTCTGGCCAGGGCTGTACAGCGCTGCAGCAAGTTTTTATCCAGGCGCACAGCAATCGTCTTTTCGCCTACGCCGTTCTCAGTGCGCCGCGTCCTGGCCTTGGCCCGTTGCCAACGGAGTTGCATTTGCGGCGTCAAGGGCCGGGCTTTGTCGGCTACAAATTCCTCGTTGAACTCGCGCGTCGCCTCTGTAAGCTCCTTGGTCGTCATTTCCCAGTATGGTTTGACGGACTTCTTACGGCTCATCTTCGTGCGTAGCAACGTGTTCTCGGTTCCAAGCAATCCACCGAAACAGCATGGCTCGCCTTGTGCCGATTATAGCGGGATCCGACAGACTCGGAAGCCACAAGGTCCGCGCGCGGTCGACGCCATCAGCTCGCTGTCTTGTTAAAGAACTCCGCCGAGCCAATGATGCCGGCAATGACTGCCTCGTCGCGGCCGCCTTGACGGAAGAACGCGAGCCAGGCGTTCTCTCCCGCGGTTTCGGCTGGCCGGTCGAGGTACTGCTGATAGTAGCCCTGGATCAGGTCGCCCCGGTATTCGTCACTGGCGAAAATCGCGCTGGCGACCTGGGCGCGGCTGGCGCCGGCGGCGAAGGCGGCATCCCAGCCGACGCGGCCCATGGCGTCCACGGCGCGGTGCAGGGCGTCCTGGTAGATGGTATCGAGCCAGCCGTCGTTGCTGCCG
>DASZFN010000234.1:0-16240 GCA_035939715.1 Gemmataceae bacterium
CACCCCCTGTCCCGGGCGGCAGCTGGCCGTTGGTCGACTCGTAATTCATGCACGCCAGCCCAAGCTGTTTCAAGTTGTTCGAGCAGCTCATGCGGTTGGCCGCCTCGCGCACTTTTTGCACGGCCGGCAGCAATAGCCCAACAAGCACGGCAATGATGGCAATGACCACCAGCAGCTCGATGAGCGTGAAGCCACGCCATCTTCTCAGGAACCTGAATACTGCCATGACGCCACCTCGTGAAAAAGAATCGAAAAAAGACCGGTACAGTTTGAGTGTTTACAAATTGAATCAAGCGCTGAAAGAGAGCAATGCTGTGGGAGCAGGCGCATATTTTCCAAGGAAGCCATCTCCATTCCCATTCCTATACGGCCGATCATCTCTTTTATTCCGGCCATCACGCCATGTCAATTGAAAACTGAACGATTCTGCTACCCCGACATAACTATAGTACGCATGTTTGCGGCAAATGTTGGCATCTCTACCTGCAGCAAACCCGCGGCACTAGCCCGAAGCGCCAGCGAGGGCCTCGCTGGCGCTTCGGGCTGGTTGCTGCCGAGTTTTACAGTTTAGTTGTGCTTGTCATGGTGTAATCTCCAGGCTTCGCGTTTGCAGAGCATTGCGCCCGGGACCGCCTCCAGGACCTGTCCGGTCAGCGGTCCCTGCAAGGCTCGTCCGGAAGTTCGCTCCCAGGAACTGCGAGTCTCCTCGTCCAGCAATTCGCCCTGATTTTCACGAAAATTCAGCGTCCTCCCAGCTAATCGGCGTGAAAAGAGTCGGACCGTGACGCTGTCGCGGTCGAGCACGACAAGCACCGGCGTTCCTTGCCACTCATCGTTCACGACCGGGCTGCGACCCAGGTCTTCGAGGTTCCAGGCCTTGGCGTGCCCGGCGTCCGCAACACCGAAAACAAACTCCTTCTTATTCACATAGAAGCCGCGCACGAATTCCCGGCCGGTGTTTGGCATCACCACCACGGTTCCTTCCGGATGTTGGCGACGCCAGGTTTGCCAGTCGGTCATGACGCTGGGCAATGGGGTCAATGTCTTTCCCTGCAAGCGGCCGATTTTCGCGACACCGGTCATATGGCTCCAGCGGCTGTTTGTCTCCTGGTCGTACAGGACCATGCTCTCTTTCCAGAGCCTGCCGTCCACGCCGAAGGTCAGCGTCCGGCCGTCGACTTCCCGGAGATAAACAATGCCGTTGTGACAGTTGTCGCAAAAGGTGGCGGCAACCGGTTTGCCGCCGAGAACGTCGTTGAGCACCTTGTAGGCCGGAGTGAGATTGAGGACGTTCAGGGGATAGGCGCGCGCCGCACCGTCGATGCTCACGCCAAGCACCAACTCGTCGGGCGTAAGCGCGTCCCAGGCGGCCCGCACCGTCCTGGTCGGGAATTCGGTCGTGGGCGGCAAGGGCAGGAGGTAGCGTGGGGCGTCAAAGTCGTACGGCGGCAGCTCCGCGAAGGGTTCTTCATGCTTGTAAAAAAGGGAAAGGTCCCAGGCGATCGCCAGCCCAAGTACCGCGCAGGTTGCCACCGCGAGCCAGGGCCGGCGCTTGCTGGTTGCCCAGGAGAACATGGATTGCCTCTCCAGATCTCTGAAAGCCTGGAAGGAGAATTAGCTATCTCGTCCATTCTAAGGACCCGCCGTTAAACACAGAAACCCGGTTTCCAAAGAAACCGGGTTTCAATGTGTTACATCCACCGTAGGTCAGGATTAGAATCCTGGCCTACGAAGCTCATGCAACCAGCTCCGCAATCGGTTTGCCGCCGTCGATCATGGGCGTCGGCCGGCCGGTGGTGTCCAGGAAGTGCTGGTCGAGCGGGATGCCGAGCACCTGGAAGACGGTGGCCATCAAGTCCTGCGGCGTGATCGGCGTGGTCTTCGGCACCTCCGCCTTTTCGGAAGACTGACCGACGACCTGGCCCATTTTCAAGCCGCCGCCCGCCAGAGCGAGCGTGGACAGCGGCGCCCAGTGGTCGCGGCCGGCGCTCGGGTTGATGCGCGGCGTGCGGCCGAACTCGCCCGTGATAACCAGGAGAATTTCGCGCTCCAGGCCGCGGCCGTGCAAATCGTCCACGAGCGCGGCAACCGCGTGATCGACCTGCGGCGCCAGTTGCTTCATGTTGTCGGCAATCTGGCCGTGCATGTCCCAGCCGCCGTGGTGGATGGTGACAAAGCCGACCCCCGCCTCGCAAAGCCGCCGCGCCAGCAGCAGTTGCTCGCCCAAGCCCGGCCCGAAGCGGTCGCGCGTGCGCGGATCTTCGCGCTGCACGTCGAAGACTTCGCGGGCGCGGCTGCGAATCAGATCGAACGCCTGGCTCTCAAAACTATCCAGGCCCGAGAGCAGACCCTTGCCGTCGATCCGGCGATTGATGGTGTCAAAGGTCTTCAGGAGTGAGCGGCGTTCCGATAGCTTGTCGAGCGTCAGGCGCAGGTTCATGTTGTTGCGCGAGTCGCCGCTGCTGTCGAACGGAGCGTAAGCAGGGCCCAGCCACGCCGGCCCGTCGCCGTAGATGCCATTCACGCGCACGTAAGTCGGCAGGCCGGTTTGCGGATTGTTGGCGCCGCGAATGCGCGCCAGCACGGCGCCCATGCTGGGCCGTATCGGCGCTTCATTGTTGTCGGCGGGCGGATAGTCGAAACCCGTCATGACCCAGTGGGTGCCGCCGCCGTGTCCGGAGTTGGTGTGCGCGAACGAGCGCACGAAGGCCATCTTGTCCGCCACGCGCGCCATCTTTGGGAACACGCCGCCCAGCTCGACGCCGGGGACATTGGTCTTCACGGCGCCGACGGTGCTGCGATACTCGACCGGGGCCGACATCTTGGGATCAAAAGTCTCCACTTGCGTGGGACCGCCTCCCAACCAGAGCCAGATGATCGAAGTGTTCTTCGTCGCCTGTCCTTCGGCCGCCGCTCGCGCCCGCGCCCGCAACAGGTCGGGGAGGAAAAAGGCGCCCATTCCCAGGGCTCCAACCCTGAGAAAGTCGCGGCGGGTAGCGCCGTCACACGTGAATTTACGGCGGGAATTCCACAGGTTCAGCATGGGGTCGCTCCTTCCGGTAAGCCCGCGCGCCTTGCGGCGAAAAGCCGGTGAGGGGGGATAGTCGGCCGGCAGCAAGTGGCGGATGCCCTCCTGGGTTGGTAAACAACGCACCAAAGCCTAAGTTTTTTATGCCATGGTGTCAACCGCGGGAAGCCGTCAGTGGGCACGCTATAGCACCGTCGTGTCACTTCTTGGTCATTCGTCATTGGTCATTAGTCATTCGCGGAACGCGAATGACTAATGACCAATGACTAATGACTAATGACCCGATTGGTCGAAACCATGAAATTTAGCGCAAGATAGTTGCACAGCCAGAAACGGTGTGGTCCAATAGCGGAATGAATGGAGGCTGGCGCCGTCTCGCGGCGTTGGCTGTGATCACGCAAACCCGTCAACGCGATACCCAAGTTCTTTGGGAGGGACGAGCGATGGGAAGCGACATGGCAGTAGCCCTCGGACGGGCGACCAGCGATGGGCATACGCTGTTTGCACAGAACAGCAGCCGGCAGACACAGACCGGTCAGTGCTTGTGTCTGACGCCCCCTAGACAATTCAGTCCCGGCGAAAAGCTACGCACGCAACATCTGGAGATCCCCCAGGCCCGGCAAACCTACGCCGTGCTGGGAAGCAAACCCGGCGGCCTGTGGGGTTATACGCACGGCCTCAACGAGCACCACGTTGCCGCCGGCTGTATCGCCCTGCCGACAACATTAACCTGTCCGCAGCCGGGGCTGCTGGGCGGCGACCTGGTCCGGCTTCTGCTGGAGCGCAGCAGTTCGGCACGCCAGGCCGTCGATCTCCTCACCGACCTGATCAAGCAATATGGACACGGCGCCTACCCGGGATGCCCGGCGGAGTTCGAACGCGACAACGCCTTCCTCATCGCCGACCCCGTGGAAGCGTATGCCGTCGAGACTGCGGGTCCGCACTGGGTGTATCAGGAAATTCAGGAAGTCCGCGCCGTCAGCGGCGTGCGGGTCGTACATCAGGACTGGGACCGCATCTCATGCGGATTTGCCTCCCATGCGATCACGCGGGCCTGGTGGCCGGAAGACGGCAGCAAAGTTGACTTCGGCGCCGCCCTGGCGCACTGTGGCAATATTAATGCCGCCGGCATGCGTCGCTGGGGACGGGCCACCATCCTGCTTGAGGAAAACAATTCCCAGATCGACTTGCCCTTCCTGCGCCGGTTCCTCTGCGATCACGGCAAGAGGCGTACGAACGAAATGGTTCTGATCGACTTCCCCGGCGACGCCGACTCGATTTGCCAGCATCCGCGCGGTCTCAACAGTTACGCCACCGTGGCCAGCTTCCTGGCGGACCTGGGCCAGGATGCTACTCAGGCGACCCACGCCTGGTGCGCCTTTGGCGTGCCGTGCACCAGCGTTTTCTTTCCGATCTTCCTGGATGGCGAACTTCCCCACGCTTTTGTTCAGGACGACGGGGAGGCCGTCGGTGCAGGCTTTGGCGGACGGCTGTCGCGCCTGGTCGAGCAGAACGAGCAAGCGCCGGGCCGGCTAATACGCGTGCGCGAGAGGTTTGCGCAGCTCCAGGCACGGTTCGATCAGGAGACGGAGGAATTCCTGGCCGAAACGTCCTCACTCAAGAAGAACAGCGCACATATCGAGCTGCATCGCCAGGCGAGCATGTTCATGCAGCATAATCTCGAGATCTTCGAGGAAGCTTATGCCGACGCCCTGCTTACCAGGACGCACGTGGCCGTGCGGCATTAAGCAACATGTTTATGAAATGCTGAATATGCTTGACAACCGCAGGTTACGTCAAAATACTTAACGTTATGAAACGGTGGACGGTTTTCCGCCGCAGTAATCCCTCCCCAACGGCGCAGACTCCTTCCACCAATCCTGCCTGTTCTTGTTTCTCGCTCTAGTTGGTATTGAGCGATGCCTAGATGGAGGAATCGAGGAATGCTTGTTCCCTCCATGTCTCATCTCCGCATAACCATGGCGCTACTGTCCGGCACGCTATTGTTCCTGCTTTCGGTTCCGGCGCAAGCAGGGACTCCGGTTGAACAAGTCGATTTTGAACGCCAGGTGATGGGTCTCTTTGGCCGGATGGGCTGCAGTTCCGGCTCCTGTCATGGCTCGTTTCAGGGCCGGGGCGGCTTTCGTCTATCGTTGTTTGGCTACGATCCGGAGATGGATTACCTGGCCCTGACGCGCGACGCCTTGAGTCGCCGCATCAATCGCGTGGACCCGGATCGAAGCCTGCTTTTGCTGAAGCCCACGGGACAGATCGAGCATGGCGGGGGACGGCGTTTTGTCAGGGACTCCTGGCAGTATCGCCTGCTGCGGGACTGGATTGTCGCCGGCGCACACTGGGAAAGGGGGAGCGGCGCGGTGACAGCCCTGGCGATCACGCCGCCGGAATATCGTTTGCAGGGGCCGGGGCAGGATGGAGCTATGATTGTCCGGGCGCTCTTCGCAGACGGCTCGAATGAGGACGTCACCCGTTTCTGTGATTTTCGCAGCAACGACGATGCGGTCGTTGAAGTGACGGCGACTGGTCACGTGAAAGGCATTCGGCCGGGGGACACCTGCATTGTAGTTTCTTACCGCGGCAATGTGCGGCCGGTCCGCGTCATGGTGCCCGTGGCGGCGCCTCCGGGATTCCAATATCCAACGCTGCCGGAAGCTAATTACATTGACCACGAAGTCTTCGCGAAGCTGCGCAATCTCAATATCGTTCCCGCGCAACTGGCCGGCGACACGGAATTCCTGCGCCGCGTCACCATCGACACGATTGGCAGCCTGCCGTCTCCGGACGAGGTGCGGGCGTTTGTCCAGGACACCGATCCCGGCAAGCGCGCCCGGAAAATTGACTCCCTGCTGGAGCATCCGCTTCATGCCGCCCTGTGGGCGACCAAGTTCAGCGACATCACCGGCAATAACACGGATGCCCTGGACGGCCCGCGCGACATGCAGGTGAAGCAAAGCCAGGAGTGGCAGGACTGGTTCGGCAAGCGCATCGCCGAGAACATGCCTTACGACGCCATCGTCCGCGGCGTGCTCTGCGCCACCAGCCGCGACGGCAGGCCCCCGGAGGAATGGATCAGACAGGTCATCACCATCGATCAGGCAGCGGAGAAGGGCTTTGATACCAGCTATCCCGAGCGGCCGAGCCTCGACCTATTCTGGCGCCGCCGCGGCAATGTACCCATCGAGCAATGGGGAGAGAAAACGGCGGCGGCCTTCCTCGGCATCCGCCTGGAATGCGCCCAGTGCCACAAGCATCCTTTCGACCGCTGGACGCAGGCGGATTACCGGGCCTATGCCAACATCTTCGGCCAGGTGGCCGTCGGCGCTTCCCCTGAGGCGAAGAAATGCATCGCGGAGGAAAACGCCGAGCGCATGAAGCAGACGAACGCCAAGAAAAAGAACCAGCAGCTGAATGTCCGCGAAGTCTTCCTCACGCCCAAGGCGCGAACGCTGCCCGATCCCGACACGCGAAAGCCGCTTCCGCCCAGGGCCCTTGGCGGACCGACGATCAACGCGAAGAAGGGCGAGGACGCGCGGTTGCTTCTTTTCGATTGGCTGCACGCCCCGGATAATCCGTTCTTCGCACGCAGCTTTGCCAATCGCGTCTGGGGCCATTACTTCGGTGTGGGCATCGTGGAACCGGTCGATAATCTCGCGCTGGCCAATCCGCCGTCGAACGAACGGCTGCTGGAAGCGCTCGCCAGGGATTTTGTGGCGCATCACTACGACATTCGCCACCTGGAGCGCACGATTCTGGACTCGCGCGTTTACCAGTTGGCAGCCCAGACGAACGCCAGCAACCGCCTGGATCGCAATAATTACTCTCACGCCTATGTGCGCCCCATGATGGCGGAGGTTGTGCTGGATATCCTGAACGACGCTCTGGGTGTGCCGGAGAAGTTCGGTCCGGACGCTCCTTCCGGTTGCCGGGCGCTCGAAATGGGCGTTAGCCGTGTGCAGAACGGCAACCTGGCCTATGCATTTCGCATCTTCGGCCGCTCGCCGCGCACTGCCGCCTGCGATTGCCAACGCGCCCTGGACCCGGCCTTGCCGCAAACGCTTTACCGCATGACCGACCAGGGCATTATCGACAAACTGCAGAAATGCCGGCTGCAGCCATTGCTTAAATCGGACAAATCCGATGAACAAGCGCTCGAGGAAATCTTTCTCGCCGCCTTGACGCGCTGGCCGACGGACGCCGAAAAGAAAGCGTATGAGAATTATCGTCAAGGTAAGAAAGATCGCCAGGCAGCATTCACGGACGCGCTTTGGGCGCTGATCAATACGAGGGAATTCATTTTGAATCACTGAGATTGGCCCGCGGTGAATGGTTGGTCTTCCCACTCACCGTCACCACTCACCTGCAAGGAACTGAGCCATGCTTGAACGCTACCGGACCGACTGCGAAGGTTTTCATCGTCGCGATTTTCTAAAGATCGGCGCTGCCGGCCTTTTTGGTTTAAGCCTGCCGCAACTTTTGCGCCTGGAGGCGCAAGCGGCGGCCGAGGCTAGAAGCAAGCGCCGGGCCAACTCGGTCATCATGGTATGGCTGGCAGGGGGGCCTGCCACGATTGACATGTGGGATCTGAAGCCCGCGGCACCGGAGGGAATCCGCGGCGAATTCAAACCGATTGCCAGCCGCGCCCCCGGCATTCAGATCTGCGAGCATCTGCCGAAGACCGCACAGGTGATTGATAAGGCGACGCTGGTTCGCTCGCTGTATCACACAATTCCCTCCCACGGGCCGGCCACGGTCTTCATGACCACAGGCAATCAGCCTACGCCCGCCCTACAGTATCCGTCCCTGGGCTCGCTGGTCGCGCGGCTGCTGCCCGCGGAGCCCGCCGTGCCGCCTTATGTTTCGTTCAGCGATATTCGCGGCGGTTCAGCCGGGCAGGCGGGCTACCTCGGCACGGCGTACAACCCCTTCGGCGTCGAAGGAGGCGGCAAAGGCGGCAACTTGCGCGTGCGCGGCATCTCCTTGCCCACCAAATTCACCCTGCAGCAGCTAGATAATCGCAATCGTCTGCTCGAGGATTTCGATAAGACATTCCAGAGCATCGATCGGTCCGCTGACCTCGCTGACGGCCTGGACGCGTTTCACAAGCAGGCGCTCGAAATCCTCCGCTCGGACAAGACCCGGAAGGCGTTCGATTTGTCGCAGGAATCGCCCGGTCTGCGCGACCGCTACGGCAAGACTCCCTTCGGCCAGGGCGCCCTGGCGGCCCGGCGCCTGGTGGAGGCAGGCGTCCGCTTTGTGACGATCAGCCTGGGCGGCTGGGATACGCACGGCAGGAACTTTGAAACGCTCTCCAAGCGGCTCCTGCCGCAGCTCGATCAGACGCTTTCGGCTCTGCTAGAGGACCTGGCCAATCAGGGCATGCTGGACCGGACCGTGGTGTACTGCGCCGGCGAGTTCGGACGAACCCCCAAGGTCAACAAGAATGCCGGCCGCGATCACTGGGCGCGGTCGATGGCTGTGCTTCTGGCGGGTGGCGGATTCAAGCAGGGTTACGCCCACGGCACCACAGACATTCAGGGTATGGCCCCGGCAGCAGACGGCTGCACCCCGGACGATATCTCCGCCACCCTGTTTCATTGCCTGGGCATCGATCCCCACCAGGAGCTGCGCACGCCCACCGGACGCCCGGTGCAATTGTTCCGGGAAGGCAAAATCGTCGAAAAGTTACTAAGCTAACGAATGGCGTGCGGGTTGAATCTGGAGTTTGTACGGTCCCCTGGTGAGGTGCCCCATGCGTATCATCGCCACGCGAGTAACTCTCTCGGTCGCTCTGTTGTGCATGCTGGCGACGGTGTCCCGCCCCGAGGCGAACCGGCAGCCGGACGCGCAACGCATCTCGCGGTTGATCGATCAGCTCGGCAGCAAGAAGTTCCAGGAGCGTGAACAGGCGGCCAACGAGCTCGATGCGGCCGGGGCCACGGTGCTGGCAGCGCTGCAGAGGGCCGGGCATCATCCTGACCCCGAGGTGAGCCGCCGCGCCGAAAGTCTTGCCCAGCGCATCGAAAAACGCCTGGAGACGGCACAGCTTCTCCAGCCGAAACATGTGCGTTTGCGTTTTCGCGACACCCCCCTCGACGAGGCGATCGCTGATCTTGCCAGGCAGACCGGCTTTGCCCTGGAAGCTCCGGCCGGGGCCCACAACCAGCGGATTACGCTTGACACCGGCGAGACGACTTTCTGGCAAGCGCTCGATCAGTTCTGTCGCAAGGCCGGCCTGGCCGAGCAGCCGCCCAGTCCCGCGGCTCAAACGGCGACCCCGGAATTCCGGGTCATGAACGGTCGTAACGGCATCATCGTCAACAACGTCATCATCAGCTCCTCCGGCCGGCAAGCCGGCTATGGCGCTAACGGTGATGGCGCGCTGCGCCTGGCGTCAGGCAAAGCGCCGTCCGGCCCGACCTGCTATGCAGGCGCCGTGCGCATTCGTGCCCTGACTGGTGAACGCAATCCCCGGATTCCAGGACTCCGTTCCGGCGAAGCAGGCTTTTGGCTGGAAGTCATGCCGCAACCGAAAATGGGCTGGCAGGCGGTGCTTGATGTCCAGGTCGAGAAAGCGATTGACGAACATGGCCAGCCCCTGTTGCCGTCGGCGGAGGCCAAAGAGGCTTCGCCCGAGATCATGATGCGTGGCGGGCGCCCCATCATACTCAACGCTGAGACTGGACAGACTGTTGATGTGCGCACGTTTCCTGTTCGCCTTAAGCTCGGCGATAGACCGTCCAGGAATCTCAAGGAATTGTCAGCGACTATCAGCGCGCAAGTCCAGACCGCCATGGAACCGCTCGTGACGGTGGATGATGTGCTGAAATCCGCGGGCAAGACGGTTAAGGGCAAGGACGGGCACTCGGTGACGATCACAGAAATTGCCCGGGACTCAGAAGGGGTCGTCAAGATGCGCATTGCCCTGGAAGAGCCGGTGCCCGCCAACCTCGCCTTCAATCGCCGGATCTTCCGGGCCAACCGGGTCGTGGTGAGAAACGGTGTGGTGGTGAATGGCGGCATCATGCGCGAGACCGGCGTGGCTGGCGAATCCAAGTTGGCGCTGCTGGACGCGCAAGGGAAGGGCTTCGGCATGGAAGTCAACTCCTACGGCATGTCTCTCAAGGGCGCGAACATGGTTCAGGACATGCACATAACCTTCCAGCCGCACGGCGGCCAGGGAGAACCCGCCCGGTTCGTCTACTCGGACCATCGCCTCGTGAATATCGACATTCCGTTTGTTTTGAAGGATGTGGCTCTGTCCGCGAAATAAGTAGCTGACAGAGCGATTCGTTTCCCGGTCCCTGAAATCGTGGAGGTCGTCAATGCGCTACTGGCTTTCTTCGGCTGTCGCTCTCTTTGTCGTGGCGGGGATTATCCTCGGGGAAGAACCGGCCAAGCTGGCGCCCAAGGTGGTCCTGAAATCAGCAGACGGCAAGAAGGAAGTCGATCTCGCCAAGCTCGTGGAAAAGGGTCCCGTGCTGGTGCGCCTGACCTGCGCCTGTTCGGGCTGCGATCAGGAGCTGCCGTACTTCCAAAAGCTCCAGGACGCGTACAACGACAGGGGCCTGCAGACGGTCGCTGTCTTTCAGGAAAAGCCGGAAGCAGCCAGCAACTATGCCGTCAAGAAGGGTTTGAAGTTTCAGTGGCTGGCCGATCCCAATCGGACCATGTGGAAGACGTTCGATGCCAAGACTATGCCCACGAACATTCTGATCGACAAGGGCGGCAAAGTGGTCAAGGTCGTGGACGGCTGCACGCGCGACGGCAAGAACGCGCAGATCTTATCCGCGGAAATCGCCAAACTGCTGAAAACTCAGGTCGCTCAGGTCAAAGAAACTAAACCCGAAACGAAAAAATAGCGGCAAGCTATAAGCGGCGTGTCTTGTGGAACGGAATTCATTCCGTGCAGTACCAGGCCTGAACAGAATGAATTCCGTTCTACGGGACACGGAAACACAGGACAAATTCGTTACGGGTCGGCTGTGCCCGCGAACTTCATCTGGCCATCAGACGGCGTCGGATACCAGCGCCGGCGACGTGTTCAGGAAAGCGCGCACAAACTCCGGCTCGAACTGCTTGCCGGATTCGCTGCGGAGGACGTCGCGCGCCTGCGCGGGAGAAAGCGCTTCGCGATAGGCCCGCGAACTGGTGAGGGCGTCGTAGCAATCCGCAACGGCAATGATTCGCGCCAGGATCGGAATGTGCGGCCCTTTGAGCCCGTCGGGGTAGCCGTTGCCGTCGAGGCGCTCGTGATGCCCGCGGATAGCGGCGAGGACTTCGGGATTGCGAATGATGGGCGCCAGAATGCGCTCGCCGATCTGCGGATGCTCGCGGATGACGTCGAATTGCTCGGCGGTCAAGCGGCCGGGCTTGTTCAAGATATCCTGCGGCACGGCGACCTTGCCGATGTCATGCAGCTTGGCGGCAAGACTCAGGCGTCGGCGCTGCCCCTTACTCAGCTCCAGGGCGACGGCGAGTCGCATGGAGTAATTCAGCACGCGGAACGAGTGGCCCTTGGTATAGGCATCGCGCGCTTCCAGCGTGCGCACCAGGCTGTCGATGGCGGAAAGAAAAGTCTGGCGGACGCGCTGCATGTGCCGCTGCACAAGCTGCTCCAGATGCCGGCGATAGCGCTCGCGCTCGCGCTCTAGCTGCACGGTGCGCAGGGTCGCCGCCAGGGCATGGCGGAACTCCTCCATGCGCAGCGGTTTGAGCAAATAGCGATCGGCGCCCGCGTTCAGGCATTCCAGGGCCGCATCATTGGCGTCGCCGGCGGTGACGACAATAATGCCCGTTCCGGGCCAGCGTCGCTGTATTTCCTTGACGAGCCAGACGCCGCCGTTCCCCGGCATGCGCAAATCGGTGACCACGAGAGGAGTGGGGGACTCGGCCAGCATGTCCAGGGCTTGCTCCGCGCTGCAGGCAGCCTGGCAGGCGTAGCCCCAGGACCAGGCGGAGCGCACGAGAATATCGCGCATGGACGGCTCATCATCGACGACCGTGACGGTGATTGCTGTCAAGTCTTCGTGGATTGGCATAAGTCCTTCCAGGACATTGCTAACCAAAGCCGAAGGGGGAAGAAATCGCACGCGACTACGCAACCCGAGGCCACCGCGGATGGTGACCGGCAAACTTCCCCTGGACTCGCTACACAGCCTTGTGTTCCGCGGCCGAACTGCTCGTGAGAGACGAGAGACACTGCGTTGTCTTCATGAACCAAACGCAGTATAGCTTTCTGCTGCGGCTGTTGCAAGCAACTCCAGCGTAAATTTTACCCAACCGGCACCTGCGGATTCTTGTGCAGCCTCAACTTCGGATCTTGTAAGCTCCGCTTGCCGAGCGGAGCCTGGAATCAGGCCCCGCTCGGCAAGCGGGGCCTACCCTCAACCTTGCGGTGCCGAGGCGGGCAGGCGTCGCGCCAGAATGGCCAGGAAGGCAAGGGCCAGCACAGTAAGAATGGCGGTGACGACAGAGCTAAAGAGAGATTGCAGGGGTACGCCCTCGTGCGCGTAGCCGAGCGTAGGCAAGAGCGCAACGCCCAAAAGCACCCCGTTATAGAGCAAATGGAAAAGCATGCCGGGCACAACGCTGTTGCTCCAGGCTGCCAGCAGACCCAGGACCAATCCCAGTATGAACGCGGGCAGCACCTGGAAGACGTTCATGTGATAAAGGGCGAACAGGAAGCTGGAAAGCACGATGGCGCTCCAGGCCGGCAAGCGGCGCCGCAGCCCCGTGAGGATGAAGCCGCGAAAAGCCAGCTCCTCGACGACCGCCGGCAGCAAACCGAAAACCAGCAACGGCGCCCACCAGAATGCATGCGTGGCCGATTGCAGCGTGCCCAGCTCTTGCACCAGCGGCTGCCGCTCGCTGAGCAGCTCTTGCAGGCGTGGGAACTGACGCAGGATCGTCAGCGTAAGCTTGGCCAGCGGCGGCAGCAACAAGCCGGCCAGCACCGACGCCGCCAACATCGCCTGTACGGAAGGCAGACGCAAGGCCAGCCCCTGGCGGGGGCGCGTGGTCAGCAGCAGCGCCATCAACAGCGCGGGCGAGGCCACGTACGCCAGGTAGGTCACCGCGGTGCTGCTGATCAGGGAAGCCTGCGAGACCGTGCTGGGCGTCAGCCAGCGTAACGCCACGATGAGCAGGAAACAGAAAAAGGCCTGGCCCACGCTGGGCAGCGGCTCCTTGTCGCGGAACAGCCGCTTGAGCCACAGACCGATCTCCAACCTTTCGGCCTCGCGGAAAAGCACTTCCTCGCGTTTGAATTGCTCGATGGCCCAGTGCAGCGCCAGACCGCTATATAGCACCATGGGAACGAGCACGGGGACAAAGTACAGCCAGGGCACCTGGTCAAGCGATACGGTCATGAGCCGTTGCATCAACAGGGCGACGCCCGTGACCGGGACCAGGCTGTAGAACGGATTCAGCTCCACGCCGGGAGCGAGCGTGAGAAAGATGAGCGGCATGGTGATCAGAAAGAGCGGCATCAAATAATACTGGCCCTCCTTGGAGCTGCGCGCATAGGCGCCGACGGCCAGGCAAAGCGCGCTGAAAAATGCGGACAGCGGCAGCGCCAGCAGGATGCACCAAAGGATCGCCGCCGGGCGGAGCACGTCGCGCGTCAGCAAGCCGCTGAAATGTCCTGCGGTCAAGCCCATGCTCGCCAGGTTCAGGAGAGCGGTCGCGGCGCTGAAGACCCAGATCGTGAGGAATTTGCCCCAGACAATCTCCGGTCGGCTGGCCGGGCTGATGAGCAGGGTCTCCATGGTGCCGCGCTCTTTCTCGCCCGCGCAGACATCGACCGCCGGATACAGGGCCCCGGCCAGCGACCACATCACCAGCAGGAACGGAAAAATCCGCACCAGCAGGTCAAGCATTCCTTCCGCTGCCAATTCATCGCTGGGCTTCACCCTGGCCTTGTCCACGACGTCGAAGGGCTCGTCAAAATCGCTCGGCAAGCCGCGCCGCACCAGCCGGACCGCACGCAGATACAGTTTCCAATGTGACAACACCGGAAGCAGCCGCTTGGCGGCCAACCGCGACGCGTCGTCTTTTTCCCGATACTCCAGTTGCAAGACCGGCCGCTCGTTGGCGGCCAAGCGGGCCATGAAGTTGGGCGGCACCGTCAGGATCACGCCAACCTTCTTGGCCCGTAGGGCGGCCGGATCGCTGCTCGGCAGCAACTGGACCTTTAGGTTTCGGGCTTCGGCCGGGTTCTCAAAATAGGTTAGTGGGAATTGTTCGGCGATGAGAAGCGGCGGGTAATCGATCTGGCTTCTCGCGGTCGCTGCCAGCGCGGCGGCACCCAAAGCCCGGCCCAAAGCCTCATTTGGCGATGCGCCGGGGCCTGGAGCGAGGGCGAACCAGGCCGTCACCGGCAAGGGGTCGATTCCCGCGGCGGTCGGTTTCAGGGGTGGAAGATACTGGCTGCCGGCGATGCCGACGACACTGGGTTTCTCCGCGAAACCCAGGGCGAACTGCAACACCGCGACGCCGAGCACCGGATAGAGCAAGAGCGGCAACACGGCGATCATGAAGATCGTCCGCCGGTCGCGAAGCTGATCGCGCAATTCGCGAAAAAAGATCAGGCGAATGATCGACCAGCGCATCGGCTCCATGCTCCTCCAACCAAACGGTCCATGGGGAAGTCTAGTACATGGGAATGATTCATTTCATTTCACGCGACACGAACTCGTGAAATGAAATGAAACGAATGAAATGAATCGGTGTAAAGCATTACCTGAGATTCTGTTACGGAGAAAACGCGATTTTTCAGAAGCAGCGCTTTCCCTTGAGCCGATTTGCGTTTAGTTTAGGCGTGTCGCGGAGTTGCTAGGAGACCTGCCATGCGCGAGACCTGGAATTTTCATTCTGCCGGACAGTTGTTGTTTGGTCGTAATGCCGCACTACAGGCGGGCCAGATTGCCGTTCGCCTGGGCACGCGGCGCTGCCTGATCGCGACCGATTCCGTCCTGGCGAAAGCCGGCCTGGTAGACCGGGTTCGCGGCCCGCTTGAAGAACAGCAGATTCAGGTGGAAGTATTTACCGGCGGAGAGCCCGAGCCGTCATTCAAAGCGACCGACGCATGCATTGAGATGGCCAGGCAATTTCGACCGGATGCTATTCTCGGCCTGGGTGGCGGCAGCAATATGGACCTGGCGAAGATCACGGCAACGGTTGTGACCCACGGCGGCAAACCGCGCGATTACGTTGGCGACGACAAGATCCCGGGACCGATCCTGCCCGTCATCTGCATGCCCACGACAGCCGGCACCGGCTCGGAAGTCTCTGCGGCCGCCGTGCTCACCGACAACGACAACATGGTCAAGGTTGGTGTGCTGAGCAATTATCTGCGGCCGCGCGCGGCGCTTGTCGATCCGCTGCTGACCCTGTCCTGCCCCGCCAAGTTGACCGCGGATAGCGGCATCGACGCTTTGACACATGCGATTGAAGCCTACACCGCCGTGGACAACGAGGCGTTTCCACTGCCGCCCGGCGAACGTAGCGTCTATCAGGGCCGGCATCCCCTCGGCGACTGCCTGGCGGAAAAGGCCATCGCCCTGATCGGCGCCAATTTGCGAACCGCCGTCAAACAAGGAAGCGATTTGGCCGCGCGGGAAGGGATGGCGCTGGGTGCCACGCTCGCAGGCCTTGCTTTTTCCAACGTGGGCGTGGCTTTGGTTCACGCTCTGGAGTACCCGGTGGGCGGGGCGATGCACTGCTCGCATGGCGCAGGCAACGGCCTGCTACTGCCTTATGTCATGCGCTTCAACATGCCGGTACGCCGCAAGGAATTTGCTGCCATCGCGCGTCTGCTCGGCGAAGATACAAGCGGATTGGACGAACTGGCCGCCGCGGAACGCGCGATTGGTGCCGTCGAGCGTTTGCGAAATGACATCGGCATTCCAAAAAGACTGCGCGATCTTGGTGTACAGGAAGTGCAAGTCCGACAGTTTGCGGAAAAGGCGTTCAGCATCAAACGCATCCTGCGAGTGAATCCACGAACCATGACAGTTGAGGATTTGGATGGCATCTTGCGATCGGCTATGTAATGGGCATGAAGATCATTTCCGCTATCACACTCTTCTCTGGTACTTTAAAATGAGCATAGCAATCGAAGAGCTGACTGAATCTCGGGGCTCAGAATCGACACCAAAGAGATGAATAGCGAAGCGGCAAATAACTGCTTGGTTC
>DASZFN010000235.1:0-11186 GCA_035939715.1 Gemmataceae bacterium
GCTCTGGTAGTGTTCCTGGCGCCGGTCCAGATACTGAAGATGCTGTTCGGGCAGGCGCCCTCTGATCCGCTCAGCCTGCTCATCGCCCGCCACTGGGGGCTGCTCGTTTGCCTGGTAGGTGCTCTGCTCATTTACGCCGCCTACCACGCCGAGATCCGCGTCCCAACGCTGATTGTCGCCATCGTGGAAAAGGCAGCCTTCGCGCTCGGCATGTTTATCTCGCCCTTCCGTCGACGTCCGGCGGTGCTCGTCATGGCACTGGCCGACGCCGGCATGGCGGCGGTGTACTTGATGTATCTGACCGGCCTGTGAGCGCCTGGAGAAATGCGTCGTGAATTCCCTGACCATTAGCTTGATTGTCTTCGCGTGCATCTTCGGCGGCGCGCTGCTCGGCATGTTCCTTCGCGCCGTGCTGCACGAGCGCCATCTGAGTGCGGATTCAAAGGATCTGGTGAAACTGGGGATGGGCCTCGTCGGGACCATGACGGCCCTCGTCCTCGGCCTGCTGATCGCGTCAGCAAAGGGCTCGTTCGACACGCAAAGAAACGGACTGGCTCAGCTATCCGCGAACATCATCCTCCTGGACCGCGTCCTGGCGCATTACGGACCAGAGGCGAAAGATGCGCGCGAGACGCTCCGCGCCTCGGTGGCCGACATGCTCCAGCGGACCTGGCCCGAAAACGGCTCACACGCCGAGCGGTCGGAGGGGCGTTATGAAGGCCTCTATGAAAAAATTCAGGCACTGTCGCCAAAAAACGATGCGCAACGCACGCTCCAGACCCAGGCGCTCAAGGTTGCCACGGATATCGCGCAAACGCGCTGGTTGCTGTTCGCGCAGAAAGGCAGCTCCATTCCGACACCGTTCCTGGTGGTGATGGTTTCCTGGCTTGCGCTTATTCTCGCCAGCTTCGGTTTGTTTGCGCCCCCCAATGCGGTCGCAGGTCTGACCCTGCTTGTGTGTTCATTGGCGGTTTCCAGTGCGATTTTTCTGATTCTTGAGTTGGACCAGCCGTTCGCCGGGATATTGCAGATTTCCAGCGCTCCGTTGCGCGATGCCCTGGCGCAGCTCGGCCGGTAGGCAGCACAGTCAAGCGGCCCATGACAATGGAGGAACGATGAAATGGCTTCCAAGAACTGATGGCTGAGGGGCAGGCCGTGTCCGGGCTGGCCCAATTACCCAGGCGTTCTGGCGGCGGGCGGATGAAGTTTTCGAGATTGGACCAAAGTCCAATAGCTTCCGCTGTGCGGCTGCGTACATAGTTGGTGTTCGAGTTTCGCTGTAAACTTCGACCTCGTCAGAGGACTTGCCCATGGCACATGAGATGAGTCAATTCCGGGCGACGGCCAATGAGCACCTGCGCCGTGACATGGAGGCCGGTGGAAAATGGCTTTGTGAGTGCGAGGCCTGCCACGGCATCCGCTCCCTGATGGGCATGGATAAGGTCCTCGGCGTACGGCCCATGGTGAGAGAAATTTACAAAATCGAGCAACAGCTCCAGGCTTTGCCGGCTGGACCCGAGCGAAGCAACCTGTTGCAGCAGTACTTCAAACTTCATGATGTGCTGGCAGAGGAAATGGCGAAATAGGAGCAAATGCGGAGTGCAGAGTCCATCTTGTGGCGTGAAATTTTCACAACTTCAGCTAGGAGGAATCAGCATGCGTGCACGGACACATTTGGCCCTGGCCCTGGGCCTGGGCGCGGTCCTGGTACTCGGCCCGATCGTAGCGGCCGGGAAAAAGCCCGCCGAGCGCGATGACCCGAAGGCCGAGGGCAAAGAGGCTCCCGGCAAGGGCAAGCGCGCTCAGCAGTTCATCGCCGCCTTCGAGAGCGGCGACGCCAGGGCGGTCAGCGCCTTCTGGACCGAGACCGCGAATTACGTCGATGAGAACGGCCGCGAGTACAAGGGACGCCCCGAGATCGAGAAGATGTACGAGAAGTTCTTCGCCAGGAACAAGGGGATGAAGCTCAACATCATCGTCACGTCCGCCCGCATGGTGGGCAACGAGGTCGCCGTCGAGGACGGCATCACCGAGGTCACGCCCGCCGAAGGCGGCCTGCCGAGCTCGGCCCACTTCTCTGCGGTCCTGCTGCGCAAGGACGGGGAATGGTACTTCGAAAGCGTCCGGGATTCGATACCCCGCCCGCCGTCCAACGCCAAACACTTCGAGGACCTGGAGTGGCTGCTCGGCGAATGGACGGGCGAGTCGGAGAAGGGCGAATCCGCCAAGGCCACTTACTCCTGGGCCGAGAACCGGAACTTCATCGTCTCCTCGTTCGCCACCACCCTGGATGGCCTGCCGGTCGTCGGCGGCACGCAGTGGATCGGCTGGGACGCGATCGATAAGCAGATCCGCTCCTATTCCTTCTACTCCGGCGGCGGCATCGGCGAGGCAGTCTGGAACAAGGACGGCGATACCTGGACCATCACCGTCAATGCCAAGGCGTCTGCCGGCAAGAAGATATCGGCGGTCAACGTCCTCACCAGGGTGGACGACGACCATTGCACCTGGCAAATGACCAAGCTGACGGTGGACGGCCAGGCCGTGCCCGATGCCAGGCCGGTGAAGATGAAGCGCGTCAAGGCGCCCCAGTCGTGAGTCGGACCGTAGCGGAATTCGTGAGAATTCCGCTGAGAACAAACGCTGAATTCTCACGAATTCAGCTACCAGCAACTGAGTAAAAGGAGACGGTGATGTTAAAGAAGATCGTTCTGCCGGTGATCGTAACCGCCCTGGCGGTTCTGTTGACTCCATCCGCGGTCCACGCCTATGGCGCCGCGCATGTCGGCTATACGCACGTCGGCCCGAATGGAGCGTACCACGTGGGCGCCACCGAGGTGCGCGGGGGCGGCGGCGGCGCCGCGTATGGCGGGGCATACCACAGCGGCGGGGAATACCGCGGCGGCGCGGCGTACGGCGGCGCCGCATACGGCGGCGGAGCAGCCGCTGGTGGCTACCACTACAGCGCGGGCTACTCCGGGGCCGCCGGCGGGGCCGCCTACGGCAGCGCCCATTATGGGTATGTTCGCTAGTTTTTGCTCTTACGCCGAAGGCGTTGGACAGCACAGCCCAGGGTCGCGCCAGCGCACCCTGGGAAGACATCAGGCGCCCCGGTACTTACCCTGAAAGGGTTGCACAAGGACGGCATCGGTTTGTGCAACCCCCTTCGGGGTAGATGAACCCGGCGAGTTGGTCCCAGGGTGCGCTGCCGCGACCCTGGGCTGTGCTGTGCAACGCCTTCGGCGTATGAAGTGATGGACAGGTCCGTTCGGCAGCCGGTGGGTCTGTGGGTGTGCGAGCGCAGTGCAATAGCGTCGGCTTTTGGGTCAGATACATTTTTGAGGGGATACTGGCCCGCGGTATGACCACGATGCTCGTGGACATTCATGGAGTACGCCCATGAGCGAAAGCGCAGAAGACGATGTACCGGGGAGCCAGTCCGCTGGGCCGACGGGCCGCCTGTGGCTGGTGCCGGAGCGTTCGTGGGCCGTATTGCGGTGGCTGGTGGTGATTGCCACGGCCTGGTTCCTGCTCAAGGAGCTGGCGCCGCTGCTCCGCCCTCTCTTGCTGGCGGTGTTCCTGGCCTATGTCATCCTCCCCGTTCACGTCTATGTCAAGGGACAGGTTCGAGGCGGCGCCAGGCATCTGGCCCTCGTCGCCGGGTTGGGTATAGTCGTGGTCGGCAGCGCCGTCCTGGCCTACCTGGACATCCTGCGTCTAGGCCACGAATGGCCGCATCTGCACGAGCGTAGCAGGGAGATCCTCGCTCAGGCCGCCGACTATGGGCGGGCACACATTCCCGGGTTAGGGGCCGTGCTGGCCGGGACCGCCAGAGCAGAGGAACTCAGCAATGCCCGCGTCAAGGAGGTCCTGGAAGGCCTGGCCAACATCACGGCCGGCGTCCTTGTCGAAGCCCTGGAAGTCATTTTCTACCTGGTTTTGATTCTGTTCGAAGCAGGCCGCTTGCCCCAGCGCATGCGCGCTGCTTTTGCCGACGAGCAGGCCGAGGGCATATTCGCCACGGTTGGCAGTATCAATGCGGCGATGGCCAGCTATCTGAAGGTTAAAGTAAAGGTCAACCTCGTCCTGGCTGTCCCCGTGATGCTCATTTTGTGGGTTTGCGGCGTCAAATTGGTGATCCTTTGGGGAGCCCTGACCTTCTTCGCCAACTTTGTTCCTTACCTGGGGAGCCTCGTGGCCTGTGCGCTGCCCATTCTTTTCGGCTTCCTCGATCTGGACTTCGGCTGGCAGCCGTTTGCGGTTGCGGTGCTGCTGCCCGCGGTGCATGCGGCGTCGGCCTATCTCATCGAGCCGGCCATGACCGGCAAGGCCGTGGACCTCAGCCCGCTGGTAGTCCTCATCGCCCTCTCTTTTTGGGGCCTGTGCTGGGGACTGACCGGCATGGTCCTGGCCGTGCCGCTGACGGCGATGCTCAAAATCATCCTGGGCCGGGCGCCGGGCACGCGCCCGATTGCGGCCTTGATGGGCGGGGATTGATGAGGAAGGAGTTCTTGATGGACTTCTGGAACTCGCG
This sequence comes from Gemmataceae bacterium, assembly GCA_035939715.1. Classification (GTDB taxonomy): domain Bacteria; phylum Planctomycetota; class Planctomycetia; order Gemmatales; family Gemmataceae; genus DASZFN01. Next base: position 4,535 of record DASZFN010000235.1, read on the forward strand.
CTGGCTGGGTGTTCCCTACCGGCCTCGGCCGGAGGAACGTTCCTTCCTCGACAGGGCCGAGGTCCGCAAGGATGACGATGTGGTCGTCCGGGCGGCCGTGCTCGACGACCGGGAAAGCGAACGATTCTTCGGCGTGCCCCTGGCGCGCCGGGCGATTCAGCCGGTCTGGCTGGAGATCGCCAACCACGGCGGGCAACCCTTTCGTTTGCGGCTGGCCAGTTTGGATCCCAGCTACTATCCGCCCCTGGAAGCCGCGTTTGTCAATCATTTTCACATCGCCAGGCGGCTCGTGGGCTTTGGCCTGCTCGCCCTGGTTTCTCTGCCCCTCTTGCTTCTCTTGCCCTTCAAAATTATCGGGGCCCGGGCGGCCAACCGGCGCATGAACGCCTTTTTTCTGGAACATGGCATTGGCTGGGGTGTGATCAGGCCCGGCAACACGGTTGCGGGATTTGTCTTCACGACTCTCGACGAGGGCACGAAACAATTCTCCGTCAAGCTGCTCGGCTCGGACGGCGTGAAGGACTTTGCGTTTTCGATCCCGGTTCCCGGACTCAGGGTCGATCATGGCAGCAAACAGCTCGATGTGCTGTGCAACTCCCAGGAGGCGGTCACGTGTGACGAGGCCGAGCTCCGCAAACGACTTGAGGCGTTGCCGCGGAGCACCACGAACCGGCGGGGAACAGCCGAGGGCGACCCACTCAATCTGGTTGTGATCGGCGACTTTGCCACCATCCTTAACGGGTTCGGCGCGCGCTGGGACGAGACGGAAACCATCAGCCTGAAATCGAGCTGGCGGACGTTCACGGCGTTCGCCCTCGGCAGCCACTACCGCTATTCGCCCGTAAGCTCGCTTTATGTGGCGGGACGCAGCCAGGACTTCGCGCTCCAGAAGGTGCGGCAGACGATCAAGGAGCGGCTCCACCTGCGCTTGTGGATCACCCCTCTCCGGTTCGACGGCAAGCCGGTCTGGATCGGCCAAATCAGCAGGGACATTGGCGTGCGCTTCACGCCCAAAACCTGGAATCTCACCACGCACAAAATCGATCCCCATGTCGACGATGCCCGCGACTATCTGCTCGATGACTTGATGGAATCCGGTCGCGTCACGCTCGTGGGCTACGTGGCTGGAGCAGGAGCCGCCGACCGAAAGAGTCCGCGACGCAACCTGACGGGCGATCCGTATTTCACCGATGGCCTGCGCGCCGTCGCCATGTTTTCGGAGACTCGGACGAAGCCTGTCTTCGTCAACTGGGGTTAAACTTGGCCCGGCCCGCTGCAAAGGCAAACTGTGATGGATGCCACGCGCCTGCCCGAAGAAGAGAAAGCGACGGTCACGCGGGAGCCGCTCCTTGAAGCCGTCGGCACGCACATCGGGCCCTACAAGCTGGTCCAGCAGCTTGGCGAGGGTGGCATGGGAACTGTCTTTGTTGCCGACCAGGCGACGCCCGTCAAGCGCCGCGTCGCCCTCAAGGTTATCAAGCCGGGCATGGATTCCGTCCAGATCCTGCATCGCTTCGAGGCGGAGCGGCAGGCGCTGGCCCTCATGGACCATTCCAACATCGCCAGGGTCCTCGACGCCGGCACCACCACGGCCGGCCGGCCCTACTTTGTCATGGAGCTCGTCAAAGGCGTGCCGATCACGACCTACTGCGACGAACTCCATCTGACGCTGCGGGAACGGCTGGAGCTGTTCATCCCCGTCTGCCAGGCCATCCAGCACGCGCATCAGAAGGGTATTATCCATCGCGACATCAAACCGTCCAACGTGCTCGTGTCGATGCAGGACGGCAATCCGGTGCCCAAGGTGATCGACTTCGGCGTCGCCAAGGCGCTGCATCAGCGGCTGACGGACCAGTCGATGTACACGCAGATCGGCCAGATCGTCGGCACGCTGGAGTACATGAGCCCCGAACAGGCGGAGCTCAGCGCGCTTGATATCGACACGCGCGCCGACATCTACGCCCTGGGCGTCCTCCTCTACGAGCTGCTGACCGGAACAACGCCGCTCGACCCGAAGCGGCTGCGCCAGGCGGCGTACACGGAGATCGTACGGCTGATTCGCGAGGTCGAGCCTCCCAAACCGAGCACGCGGCTCTCGCAATCGAAGGACGCGCTGACGAACCTGTCGCAGCAGCGCCACACCGATCCCGGGCGGCTCATGAAAGAAGTGCGCGGCGAGCTGGACTGGATTGTCATGAAGTGTCTGGAGAAGGACCGGACACGGCGCTACGAGACGGCCAACAGCCTGGCGCACGATGTGGCGCGCTATCTCAAGGATGAACCGGTAGAAGCGTGCCCGCCGTCAAGGCGTTATCGGCTCAGTAAGTTCGCGCGCAAGCACCGCGCCGGGCTAATGGTTGCGGTTGTTTTTGCGACTCTGCTGCTCGTCGGCGCTGCCGTCAGCTCCTGGCTGGCCGTGCGCGCAACCGTGGCCGAAGGAAAAACGCGCGCCGCCTTGAACGAGGCCAGGCGGCGAACCGCCATCCAGATGCTGGAACGAGGCCTGGGCCTGTGCGAGCAGCGCCAGGAGGCCCGGGGGATGCTGTGGCTCGCGCGCAGCTTGCAGGAAGTCCCGGGCGAGGATGACGCCCTCAACGAGACGATCCGGCTCAACCTGAGCAACTGGGCGACTTGCCTGCACCAGCTTCGCGGCGTTTTGCCGCATCAGGGCGAGGTCCACGCCGTGGCGTTCAGTCGCGACGGCCGGATGGCGCTCTCGGCAAGCGCTGACACGACCGCGCAGTTGTGGTCGGTGGCGACGGGCCAGCCCGTGGGGCCGGCTCTGCAGCATGCCGCGCCCGTCCTGGCCGCGGTCTTCAGTCCCGATGGTAACACAGTACTGACCGGGAGCGCGGATAAGACCGCGCGATTGTGGTCGACAGCGACCAGCCGGCCTGTCGGCCAACCCTTGCAACATCAGGGCGCCGTTCATGCCGTGGCGTTCGATCCAGGCGGCAAGTTGGCGTTAACCGGAAGTGAGGACAGCACTGCGCAATTGTGGTCGGTGGCAACCGGCCAGCCTCAGGGATCGCCTCTGCAGCACCGCGGCCCGGTCCGAGCCGTCGCCTTTAGCCCTGACGGGCGATTCATCCTGACGGCCGGCGATGACCGCACAGCGCAGTTGTGGTCGGTGACTACTGGTAAGCCCGTAGCTCCCTCCCTGCAGCACGAAGGCCCAGTCCATTGTGCGGTTTTCAGCCCTGACGGAAAGACGGTACTGACGGGGAGCAAACGTACGGCACGGCTCTGGTCCGTCGCCGGCGGTTTGCCCCTCGTCTCGCCTCTCCAGCATCAAGATAGAGTTTGGTCAGCAGCCTTCAGTCCCGATGGCCGGACGGTCCTGACAGGGAGCGCGGACAAAAGTGCTCGGCTCTGGTCAACAGCCACCGGCTTGCCGGTCGGACCGCCCCTGCTGCATCAGACCTGGGTCCGGGCCGTCGCCTTTTCCCCCGACGGCACCTCTGTGCTTACGGGAAGCGAAGACAACATGGCGCGGCTGTGGTCGGTCGCGACCGGCCAGCCTCTGGGGCCACCCTTACAACACGAAAAACAAGTCCGCGCCTTGGCCTTCAGTCCTGACGGACGAATGGTGCTGACCGGCAGCAATGACCACACGGCACGACTGTGGTCCGTCGCGACCTGCCAGGCCCCGGAGCTGATACTGCGGCATCAAGACTGGGTCGTGGCCGTGGCCTTCAGCCCCGACGGTGGAACGGTCGTAACCGGCAGCGAGGACAAGACGGCGCGGCTGTGGTCGGTGGCGACGGGCCAGCGGCTGGGGCCGCCTCTACAGCATCAGGACGGGGTCTGGTCCGTGGCCTCTAGCCCCGACGGCAAAGCCGTGCTAACGGGTAGCAAAGATGGGACGGCGCAGCTATGGTCCGTGGCAACGGGCCAAGGCCTGGTTCCGGCCTTGAGGCACCAGGGCCCGGTCTGGTCCGCAGTCTTTAGCCCCGACGGCAAGACCTTGTTAACGGAAAGCGAGCAACAGACCCGGCGCTGGTCGGCCGCGACCGGCGAGCTTCTCGGCACGCCCACGCCGCATCAACACGGCATGCATGTTCTCGCATACAGTCTCGATGGCCGGACGTTGTTGTCGATAAGCGGAGACAAGACAGCGAAGTTTTGGTCCACGGCGACCGGTGAACCCGTGGGGCCTTCGTTTCAACATGCCGCGCGCGTCCGCGCCGTGGCATACAGCGCCGACGGGCGCATGGTGCTGACCGGCTGCGATGATTACACCGCGCGGCTCTGGTCGGCGACAACCGGCGCGCCGTTGGGTCCACCTCTCCACCATCAAGCCGCGGTCCTGGCCGTGGCTTTCAGTCCCGACGCCCGCATGGTGTGCACGGGAAGCGGCGACCAGACGGCGCGGCTCTGGTCCGTGGCAACAGGCGAGCCCCTGGGTCCACCGCTGCTTCAAGGGCCAGTCTGGGCCGTCGCCTTCAGCCCCGACGGCCGGAAGGTTTTGACCGCAAGCGAGGACCATACGGCTCGGTTGTGGTCCGTTCGTCCTCCCCTGGAAGCCGATACCGGCGCTATCAACCTCTGGCTTCAGGTCGTAACAGGGATGGTCCTGGACGAACACGACGCCGTGCAATTACTTGAGGCGAGTGACTGGCGAAGCCGGCGCCAGAAGCTGTTGGAACTCGGGCGGCAGGATCTTCCTCCATGAATAACAACCAACGTCGGCTGCAGGACCAGCATCAAGAATATGTGGACAGCCGACGCAGTGCCACAGGGGCGGGCGGCGTGAGGACGCTTGGCTACTCAGGATGATTCAGTCTTGGCTGGATCTGGCACGGGGAAGCGCACCAGGCCTGTGCCGAGCACGCGTGCTAGCTCCTTGAGAAGCAGGGAAGGGTCAATGGGCTTGCGCACCAACCCGACCGCGCCGAGCGACTGCCCCCACTCCTGACTGGCAATTTGCAGGCCGGTCATGATGATTACGGGGATGGACGCCAGCGCCGGGGAACGCCGCAGCATCCACAAGAGCTGCCAACCGTCGCCCTCAGACATCATCATGTCCAGGAGCATCACGTCAGGAGTGGACTGGCCCTGCAAGCGCGCTATTGCCTCCTTGGCGTTGGCGGCAGATACAACGCTGTAGCCTTCCTGCTGAAGAATGGCGCTGAGTCCTTCGCGCTGGATTGCATCATCCTCAACGATCAACAAGGTTTTGCTTGCGTCGGGCACCGAAAGACCTCCCAAGTCTGGATGACCTTGGGGATCAGCTCCGCCCTTATTGTACTGGCCGGGAAGGACAGGAGCGAGAGGAGGCGCGAACAGCAGCCGGCATGAATGGCTGAATTTGGACCAAAGTCCAATATCCTTCCTTCAGCTTCCGAATAGAAAATCCTTGATTTGCAAGCTTTTTGCCTGGGCGGATGATAGAGTACCTATCGCGCCGCTAGCCCACGACAGCTACAAGTTCTCAAGTTTCTTACGCATGAGGGTTTCCCGATGAAGACGATTTTGCGTGCCTTCGTAGTCCTTCTTGGCATGGTGTTGCTGGCGTCTCGGGGCTCTGCCGCGGATGATCTGCAAAAGTTCCTGAATGCCGTGCCGGCATCCACCAACACCATTACGGTCATCCGCATGCAAGCCATCATGCAGAGCCCGCTGGCCGTGCGTGAGGGCTGGGCCAAGAAGCGCGAAGCGGAATTCCACGAAGGTACGGCCCTGTTGCCGCCCACCTCGGACGTGGTCGTCATCGCGTCGAAACTGATGCCGGGGAACCTGGCCAATTCGCCTACCATCGCCTTGATCCCTCTGGAGCAGCCCATCGCCGACCGCGACCTGGCCGCCCGCGAGCACGGCGAAGTCCGCCCGGTCGGCGGCGAGTTCGTGGTCCTGAGCTCGCGCAACTGCTACATGGCCACCAAGGGCAAGTACCTGGCCATCGTCAGCCCGGCCGACCGGCAGGAAATGACCCAGTGGATTCGCTTTGTCAAAAAGAATCAGGAGCCGGCATTCACGCAGTATCTCCAGGACGCCTTGAGCGCGGACGCCGGGGCCGGCCTGACGGTCGCCATTGATACGGAAGATATCCTCGATCCACGTCTGGTTCGGTACGCGATCAATCATAGCCAGACGTTTGCCGGAGACCGGAAGGTGGACGCCGTCGCCGTGGATGCGTTGCTGGGCAGGCTGAAAGGGGCGCGCCTGACGGTGCAGTTTGACGACGCCATCACGGGTACGCTGCGCCTGGACTTCATCGACAAGGTCGGCAAGGAAGGCTTGTTGCTGAAGCCTTTCCTCAAGGAGATGTTGGGCGAAATCGGCGCCGAGCTGGACGAGTTCACGAACGGCGAAGTCAGCCTGGAGGACAACGCGGTGCTCATCAAAGGGCAGGCGACGATGCCGGGGCTGAGACGGGTGCTTTCCCTGGTCCTGCCGCCCGTGCCCAAGATCGATACGAGCCGGCCGGTGAAGAGCAATGTGCCGCAGCCGAAGCCGGAACTCACGCCCGCGGAGATGGCGGCCAAGGCATCGCTCGCCTATTACCAGCACGTCAACGCCATGCTGATGGAATTGCGGAAGAAGAACCGCCGGTCGGGGGATTATGAGAAGACCGTGGTCTGGCACGAGGCGTATGCAAAAAAAATCCAGCAACTGCCCACGGAGTATGTGGATCCGGACCTGGTCAAGT
>DASZFN010000236.1:0-29310 GCA_035939715.1 Gemmataceae bacterium
AGACCAGCAAGGCCGGCCGCTGGTGGTCAGCGTCGGCAGTCCCGTTCATTCCGTGCTGAGTTGATGCTGAATCCGTGTGTGCAATTCGCCTCGTACGCCAGCCGAAGCGCGGACCAGAACGGCATGTAATCAAATCGCTCAGGTGCTTGTGGCGATGTTTCACAGGCAGCGAGCGATATAATGAACTTGCGAATGTGATACAGGAGGAGGGAATGTGGACGTAGGCAATTTCGAGAGAACCTTAAGAGCTTGCCAGCGACGAAAGCCGTTTCAACCATTCACGGTCGCGCTAGTTAACGGAGATCGCTTTCAGGTCGATCACCCCGAGGCGCTCGTGCTGCGCGATGGCGTCGCAGTCTTCGTTGCTGCCGGCGGCGTTCCCACACTTTTCGACCACGAAAGCGTGAGCCAGGTCATTGCTGAGCCTCTCCCCAAGCAGTCGGCCTGAAATGTTTCCTTTCAAGCCGACTTATTTCTTAAAATCGCCGGCGCGGATAATCACGAGCTTCTTCGGATCCATGAACTTGCGGAAAGCCGACTTCACATCTTCCGGGGTCAGGGCGGCAATGCGTTTTTCTTGCTCCCCGGCATAGGCAAAGCTGCGGCCGAGATGCAGGTTGCTGACAATCTGGCCGGCAATGCTGGCGTCGGCGGTGCGGCTCACTTTCTGCGCTTCCAGGTACGCTTTCTGGGCGTCGAGCAGCTCGTCCAGCGAGGGGCCGTTGGCCAGGAACTCTTGCAACTCCTCGGCCACAGCCTTCTCGACGCGGTCGATGTTGATTGGGTTGGTGCTGGCGTTGACGGTAAAAGAAGCGGCGGGCTCAAGCGCCGCGGCGCTGAATTGCGAGGTCACGCCGTAGGAGAGCCCTTCCTTCTGGCGGATGCGGTTGCCCAGCCGCGACGACAATGTTCCGCCGCCGAAGATGAAATTGCCCAGCCGCAAGGCCGCGTAATCCGGGTCGCTATCCTTGAGCGGAAAGGCCATCCCCGCCAGAAATACGGCATTGATGTTGTCCGGCGTCTGGATCTCTTCGCGCAGACCGGTCATGCTGGCCGGCGCGGCGCGTTCAATGCGGCGCACGGGGACCACGGACTTCCAATCCTTGAGAATGGCGCGGACCTGGAGGAGCGTCGGCTCCGGATCAAAATCGCCGACGACGGCGAGCTCGCCGGCGCTGGCGCCAAGCTGTTTCTCATAGAGCGTGATGACCTGAGGCAGGGTAAGGGACTTGAGTTGTTTGGCGCTCTCCTGGCGTGTCGGGACATAACGAACATCGTCGGCTCCATAAGGAGAGAGGGCGCGGTCCAGCTTGTTGCGGGCCAGCGCATCCGGCTGGTTCTGCATGCGTTCGGACATGGCGAGACTGAAGCGCTTCATGTTGTCAAACTCGGCTTCGGGGAAGGCCGGCTCGCGCAGGATTTCACCGAGCAGTTTGAGGGCCTCGGGCAGGGTCGAGCGCTTGGCCTCGACGGAGAACGTCAACTGGCCGACGGCGCCGCCGCCACCGCCTCCGCCGCCCCGCCGCCCGCCCCGGCCGCCGAAACCGCCGAGCCCGGGAGAGATGCGCACGCCAAGTTCATCGAGGGCCTCGCGGAGCGCCTGCCGGTCATGCTTTTTGGTGCCGGCCATCATGAGCATGGGGAGCATGCCGGCCGCGGTCGTCTGGCCCTTGAGCGATTCCTCATTGCCGTAATGCAGCGTTAATACCAGGGACACGGTTTCGCCGCGATTTTTCTTCGGCAGCAGCCCTGCCTTGATCCCCCCCAGGTCAACGATGCTGGTGCGGGCGTCGAGGTTCTCGGGCGTCGGATCAAATATCTCACCGGCTGCGAGCACGCTGCCGCCCTTGTAATCTTTCACGAGCGCGGCGACCGGCGGGGCCGCGGTAATGAGCAAACGTTCCGGCTGTTCGACGGGAATGTAGATGCCCACGGTGCGGTTCTGCCGCTTGAAATACGTCTGCGCCACGCGATTGACATCGGCGGCCGTGACGGCCGCCAGTCGGTCGCGCTGCACGAACAGGAGCCGCCAATCACCGAGCGAAGAAGCGGAGCTAAGCGCCTGCGCCATGGCTGTGCTGTTACCCGCGCGCATTTCTTCAGCGCGTTTGCTGCGCGTCTTGGCGCGGTCCACCTCTTCCTTCTGGAATGGCGTGGCGGTCATGTTTTCCAGCGTGGCCAGGAGCGTGTCGCGCACGGCGTCGAGCCGGCCAGGCTCGGCCTCGGCGGAGCCGATGAACAGACCGGGATCGTGGTTATTGCCGGCAAACGCGGCGGCGCTGGTCGCTTTCTTCGCTTCGACCAGGGCCTTGTAGAGCCGGCCGTTAGGCTGCTGCGAAACGATGCCGGCGAGCAAGTTCAAGGGCGCCCAGTCTGGATGGGCGGCGGAGGGAACATGGTAGGCGACGCCGACCGAGCCGACCTTGCCGACACGGCGCAGAATCACCGTGCGCTCGCCGTCCTGAGGCGGTTCTTCGGTGTAGGTGTCGTCGAGCTTTCGCTTCGGCCGGGGAATGGCACCGAGGTGCTTCTGGACGACAGCCAGTGCCTTCGCCTCGTCGAATTTGCCGGCGATGATGAGGACGACATTGTCGGGCTGATAATATTTCCGGTAGAAGGCTTGTAAGTTCTCAATCGGCACGCGCTCGATGTCGGAGCGGTTGCCGATGGTGGACTTGCCGTAGTTGTGCCATTCGTAGGCCGCCGCCTCGATGCGCTGCATGAGGACGCCTTGCGGGCTGTTCTCACCGCGCTCGAATTCGTTGCGGACCACGGTCATTTCCGAGGCCAGATCCTCGCGCTTGACAAAGCTGTTGACCAGGCGATCGGCTTCCAGGTGGACGCCGAAATCGAGGTTCTCATCCGTGGCGGGCATGGTCTCGAAGTAATTGGTGCGATCGACGTTGGTGGTGCCGTTGAAGTTGGCGCCGTGATCGCGGAGCGCCTTGGGCACGTCGCGGAAAGTGGGCGTGCCCTTGAAGACCATGTGCTCGAGCAGATGAGCCATGCCGGTCTCGCCGTAGCCTTCATGCCGCGATCCCGTCAGGACGGTCATGTTGATGGTAATCGTGGGCCGCGACAGCTCCGGATACAGGAGCACCCGCGCTCCGTTGGCGAGCTGATACTCGGTCACGCCTTCGACGGTGGCTATCTTCCGGGGCGCTTCGTCGGCGCGGAGCGCCGCGGCGCAGAACAAGACAACGAACAAGGCCGAAGCTTTGCGCATGACAACCTCAAGATGACCTGGAGCGCGGGGGAACGCTGGAAATCCGCATGTAATACAGATACGGGGCAAACATGAGAAAACCATGAGAGCTTCTTTGGGTTGACGGAACCAGAGCTTTTTGGCATAAGCTTCCCCTCCTAAATTCCAGACTCATAACTGATTTAATTGTCGTTCCGCAGCTTGAGCGGACTGCGTCCCAGGAACGCAGACGCGGCGTTGGTCCCTCCGCCCTCCATCGCTGGAACTAGAGGTTATGCGCATGAGGCTTAACACCGGGTCAGATAGCATTCTGCGAATATCACTTGCCCGGCGGCGCTCGGCGCCGGCTGTCGGACAACTTGTCCTGGCAGCAATAATGTTGGCCGGCTGCGGCTGCGGCACGACGCGCATGTCGGACACGCAGCGCACAGCCACGGAACAGCTCCTCATCTCCAACGCCGTGGACCAGGTCGTGTCGCAACTTGATTTCCACTGTCTGGCAGGCAAGCCCGTCTACTTCGATCCGCAGTATCTCGACGGCACGGTGGATCGCGGCTACGTCATCAGTTCGCTGCGCCAGCAGCTCCTCGCCAGCGGTTGTGTCTTGCAGGAAGAACGCGCCAAGGCAATTTACGTGGTGGAAGCCCGCTCGGGCTGCGTGGGCACGAACCGGCATTCGCTGCTGGTCGGCGTGCCGCAGATGACCGTGCCGGCCTTCGTGCCGGGCCAGCCGTCGCAAATTCCCGAAATCCCCCTGGCCAAGAAAAACGACGAGCAGGGCGCCGCCAAGCTGGCGGTGTTCGCCTACAACCGCCTCACGGGACAGCGCGTCTGGCAATCGGGAACCGTGGAAGCGACCAGCGACGCCCGCGACATGTGGGTGGCGGGGCTCGGCCCGTTCCGCAACGGCACCATCGCGCACGGCACCGAGCTGGCCGGGGAAGAGCTGTCGCTGCCGCTCCATCGGGACGACAAGGACGCCGGGCGCCGCACCCGAGACATTCCCCCCGCCACCAGCGCCGCCACCTGGCGCGAGCCGCCGACACGCCCGGCCGGCAACCGCTCGGTGTTCGCCGTCCTGGCCGAAGCGGCACTGGGCAAACATTTCGACTCGGATAAAGCCGCCGCCAGCGCCGCCGCAGCCGATAAGAAAAACGCCACGTCCGCCAGCAAGAGTGGCTCGAGCAATCCCTTAGAGAGCGCCAGCAGCACGGCGGTGACACCGGCATCCTCGCCGTCGGCCGCGCCGAATGCCGGCGGCCATGCCGAAACGGCGCCCGCCGTCATCATGATGTCCGGCCTTGGCAATGCGCCCAGCGGCTCGTGACCGTGGGGCAGGTTTCTAATCTGCCGTCCGACATCGATTTTCGCGCATATTCACGCAGGCTGCTTTTTCCGGCATCGCTGGCGCAGACCCGCGTGCTAGAGATGCTCGCGGTCAGCATCCGTCAGAGGCAGGCTGCCGATTCCGGCGGTGCGCGTGGTCCAGGCGCTGGTTTGCCAGTTGTCCACAATCGCCTTGTCCGGCAACCAGGCCGGCAAGGCAAACAGCAAGCGGCCGGCAAGGGCGTTGACGAACGGCTCATAGGTCATGCGCAATTCGCGCAGCTTCTCTTCAACCGTGGGGCCTTCGCGTATGGCGAGGCCGGCCTCGCGCAAAGCCGCGCACATGCGCTGCCAGTCCGCCGCCGGCAATCTTTCCGGCTCGGGCGGTCGGGGAGGCGTGCGGAAAACCATCGCCAGATCAACCACGGCATGCCGGGCCATCGCGAAGGTAAGCTGCGCCTGGTAGCGGTCTGCGTCCTTGACCGCCGCCAGCAGCAGCGCCCCGGTGTCCAGGATAATGGTGACGGCCGCCAGCCAGGACTGATTATCGTGCTGGGACCGATAATAAGTCAGCACGGGAAACGAGAGGTGGCTCTCCAGCAATTCCGCAGACCAGCGCTCCCATTCCAGGAGAAAGAGATTGAGCGTGCTCACCTGTCCGCTGCGGGCCAGGCGCAAGAGGAGCTGTCCGGCGGAAGGGGGCGAACCGGCACGGGCATCGAGCACGGAGATGGTCAGTTCGCGCCGCGAGAACGCCTGGTAGAGCACCGGCAAGTAGCCGATGATGATGGCGATGAAGCCGAAGCCGATGCCGGCCTCGGCCACGGTCAAGAATCGTCCAAACGCATGGACCGGCCTGATCTCGCCGGAGCCGAGCGTGAAAAAAGTATCCCCGCTGTAATACAGGTAAGTCCCAAGCTGTACGGTGCCTTCAGGAGCTTCCAGAGGTGTGCCGAGCGCGGCGTGCAGGAATCCGAAGCCGACAATCAGGGCGATGACCCAGCTAATGAATAAGCCCAGGATAGAGAGAGGCCCGAAATAGCTTAAGAAGTTTTCGCGCCGCTTGCCTGGCGGCAGCGCGAGCGCCAGCGCCCGACACAGCTGCCACGTGCCCAGGTAGAAAAACCGCGCATAGCGAAACTGGCGGCTGACGCGCCGCGGCAGCACGAGCGTTTCAAAGCCGTCGAATAGTACGAAAATAATCCAGGCCAGCCAGAAGAGCGCGAGGATGATTCGCATGTCACCCGAAAGCATAGCCATGAAGCAGGCCAAAGGACACTGGAAATCCCGTCGTATCTTAAAGACTCATAAAATGAATGCGGACTCCGCGCAACCTTTTGCCGGCTCTGGCCGTCCAGGAGAGTACAGCTCATGAAGCGCCGCTTAGCACGGTTTTCTTCGGCCGCTCTGTTCCTGGTTCCGGTAATTGTCATGGCGTGGTTCGTCTGCGCGCCGGCCGCCGCAGGTAAGCAGGATAGGTCCCGCGTTGTACCCTTGTCGCAAGCGCATGCGCACAACGACTACGAGCATAAACGGCCCCTTCAGGACGCCTTGGAGCACGGCTTCTGCAGCGTGGAGGCGGATGTTTTCCTGGTGGACGGCCAGATGCTCGTCGGGCACGACCGCAAGGAGCTCCGCCCGGGGCGGACGCTGGAAAGGCTTTACCTGGAGCCGTTGCGTGAGCGGGTTCGCCTGAATGGTGGGCGCATTTATTCCGGCGTGCCAACCATCTTTCTGCTCATCGACGTCAAGACGGAAGCAAAGACGACCTACACGGCGTTGGCCAAGATTCTGGCCCGCTACGATGACATCCTTTCCGTGACGCGGCAAGGCAAGTTCGAGACGAGGGCGGTGACCGCGGTCATCAGCGGCAACCGCGCTCAGGAGGCGATCGCGGCCGAGACGGTGCGCTATGCCGGCATCGACGGCCGGCCGGCAGACCTTGAGTCGACCGCTCCCGCCGATCTGATGCCCTGGATCAGTGCAAACTGGGCGTTGGCGTTTGGCTGGCGAGGGGATGGCCCGATGCCTGCAGAGGTGCGCGGGAAGCTAGAAGGCTATGTCCGCAAGGCGCACGCGCGCGGCTGTCTGGTTCGTTTCTGGGGAACGCCGGAAACCCCAGCCTTCTGGAAAGAATTATGCGCCGCGAAAGTAGACCTGATCAACACGGACAAGCTGGATGAATTGCAAGGATTCCTGCTCAGCCGCCTGCCCGGTGGGCAAAAGCCATGAACGCGAAAGCGGCTCATCTCCGTCCGCCATGATCCGTCTAATGATGCATCATCATACCCGCGCAAAACGCCAGCACGTAAAAGGGCAGCACGATGATCAGGCTCGCCACGAAGTTGTGACCCCAGACGGCGAAGGCGCGCGTCATGAAACTCTCGTTGAACAGGTTCGACTTTTGCAAGCGCTGCTCGAGCTGGGCGATGCGGTCCTCGAACCATTGCAACTGGTCCGCGGGCATGCCTGCGTCCGGCTGTGCTGCGGCGCGTGCCTGACCGAACGATGGCAGTCTGCTAAGTTTCTCCGCGGGCGTGATCGCCTGGCTGGCGGCCGGCGGTTCGTCCAACGGCTGGCGGCACTGCGGACAGAATGGGTCAGCGACTCCCGGCAATTGAGCCCCGCAATGCGGACAGAATGCGCTCATCGGTGTGCACCTCGACGCGTACGGAAATCGACGATGTCTATTTCAAGGCAGCCCCCGCAGACGCGACGCCAGTACCGCCGGATTTTTCAAGATGGCGCCCCAGGCGGAAAGGTCGCCCCGGAACATTATAGCCGTATAATCTACGTCTACAGCGATCTCGGCTGCCTGCGGACTTTGGCCCCATTCTCAGGGATTGCCCCAATGAAGAAATGCCCGATGACCGTTGTCGCACTGACGCTGCTGCTCTCGACCGGCGCGCAGGGTTGCGAGAAACCGGCGGGCCTGGATAAGGCCATCGCCACTATCCGCGGCGTGGGTCCGGGCGGCAAGGGCAGCGCCGAAGCCGCCCGCGCCTGGCTGGTGCTGGCGAATGCCGATGCCGATCAGCTTACCGAGGTCCTCGCCGGCATGGACGGCGCCAATGCCCTGGCGCGCAACTGGCTCCGCGCCGCCGTCGATGACATCCTGGACCGAGCCCAGCAGGACAAGAAGACCATATCTCTGGAGGCACTCGAGTCTTTTCTGCGCGACACACAGCACGACCCCCAGGCCAGGCGGCTGGCCTATGAACTGATAATCGAGCGCCAGCCGGGCGCGCGCGAACGGCTGCTGCCGGACATGCTCGACGACCCCAGTCCGGACTTGCGCCGGGACTCGGTCGCTCGGCTGCTCGATCAGGCCGAAAAAGTTTTCCAATCCGGGCAGAAGAAAGAGGCGCTGCCGGTCTTCAAGAAGTGTCTCGCCGCCGCGCGCGATAAGGCTCAGATCGACAAGAGCGCACGCCGGCTCCGCGAGCTTGGCGAGCCCATCGACCTCCCGACGCATCTCGGCTTCATCATGGATTGGAAGCTGCTGGGCCCGTTCCCCAATGTGAAGCAAAAGGGCATCGGCACCGTCTATCTTCCCGAGGAGAAGATCGATCTGGCCGCGACTTACGAAGGCAAGTTGGGAAAAATCCGCTGGCAGAATTATGTGTCGCAAAGCGAGGCCGGTCTGGTGGACCTCTTCGCCGGCCTGGGCAAGGAACAGGAGGGCACAAGCTATGCCCTCGCGGAATTCACGGCGCCGGCGGCCCGGGACGCCGAGATTCGCCTCGGCTGCTTTACCGTCTTCAAACTCTGGGTGAACGGCGTCATGGTGCTGGAGCGCGGCGATGCCTATACGGGCATGAGTTTCGACCACTATACCGCTCCGATTCACCTCAAAGCCGGGAAGAACGTGATCCTCATGAAGCTGTGCCGCGATGCGGCGCCCCCGCAGGTTCCTAATATCTGGCAATTTCAGTTGCGCGTCTGCGATCCGAGCGGCGTTGCTATTCTCTCGGCGACGCGTCCGCCCGTGTCGGTGCCGAAAAAATCCTAGGAGCAATTAGACCATGCCACGCCGTCTCCTGCTTGCCCTGTGCGCCGGAATTCTGATCGTCGCCGGCGGCGCCGACTGGCGTCAATTTCGCGGTCCCGATTCTTCCGGCGTCGCCGCCGAGGAGCCGGCCGGTATGTTCGATCCTGCCCGGGCCGTGGCCTGGAAGATCGACCTGCCCGGTCGCGGGCTTTCCGGTCCCATCGTCGTCGGCAACCGCGTCTTTGTGACCGCTTCGAGCGGCGACCGGCAAGATCGCCTGCACGTCCTGGCCTTTGCAGCGGACACGGGCAAGAAGGTATGGCAGCGGACGGTGTGGGCGACCGGCCCCACCAGCAGCCATCCCAAGACTTGCATGGCCGCGCCTACGCCGGCCAGCGACGGCCGGCACATCGTCGCCCTTTTCGGCAGCAACGACCTGCTCTGTCTGAATCTGGACGGCGACCTGCTGTGGATGCGTTCCCTGTATGAGGAAAATCCCGGCGCCACCGACGGCCGTGGCCTAGCCGCCTCGCCCTTGATTATCAGCGACACGGTCGTGGTCCATGTGGAAAACCAGAACACGTCCTTCGCCGCCGGCATTGACAGCGCCACGGGCAAGACACGCTGGCGCATCGCATGCCCGCGCGAGATGGACTGGACCTCGCCGCTGACGGTGCCGGGCAAGGCCGGCCCTCTGGTGCTGTTGCAGGGCATGACCCGCCTCAGCGCCTGCGACCCGCTCACCGGCCGCGAAGTCTGGCGGCTGGAACGCGGCATTCATCCGATAGCCTCGTGCGTTCGCGACGGCAATATCTTGTATGTGCCTACTGAAGATAAGCTGGCCGCCTTCGCCCTGCAGCCCGACGATACGCCGCCCCGGTTGCTGTGGGAGCAGGCCAAGCTCAGCCCCGCCATGGCCAGCCCGGTCGCCTGCAACGGCCGCGTGTACGCGCTGCACGGCGCTATTCTGGCCAGCGCCGACGCCCGCAGCGGCGCCGTCCTCGGCCAGTTGCGCTTGAAAGGCGCCTTCACCTCATCGCCGGTCATCAGCGGCGGCCGCCTCTACTGCTTCAATGAACAGGGAGTCGCTCACGTCATCAAATTGGACGGCAAGGAGCCGGCCATCGAGACAACGGCGAACCTTCAGGATCCTATTCTGTGCACTCCGGCCATCGCCAACGGCGCCCTCTATGTGCGCAGCGACAAACATCTTTGGAAAATCGGCAAATCGTAAGAGCCGGCCGAAAGGCGGAAGTGAACATGTCCGAAAACAGAAGAGGCAAGCCGGTCATCCTTCGCCTGGACGCGCTCGCCACCAGCACGCAGCGCAACTGGTTGCGCACGGCGGGCGTCGCCACGCCGCGCTTTCGCGAGCACGCGGAGCTGCTGGTGCAGGAGATCCAGCAGACCTGGGAAACGCAACCGGCGTCGCCGCTGCAGCAACGCTTCCTCCGCCTGCGCGGCCGCTGGCGCGATGGCCTCAATCAGCGCCAGGCGTTCTACCTCATCAACGTTATTGCCGACCATGAGCGCGATCAGGAACTGCAAGGCGAGCGCCTGCCGTCCTGGGAGCGCCTGGCAGAGCTGGAGCC
Organism: Gemmataceae bacterium; assembly: GCA_035939715.1. Lineage (GTDB taxonomy): Bacteria > Planctomycetota > Planctomycetia > Gemmatales > Gemmataceae > DASZFN01. The sequence continues at coordinate 10,115 of DASZFN010000236.1, forward strand.
GCGCCTGCAAGACGTCCTGGAGGAAGCCGGCCGCCGGCCGCCCGGCTTGCCCGTCTTCTGCCGCCACCAGGCCTGGTATGGCCACGACGGCATCAAAGTCCGCTTCGCCCGGCTGGTCGGCCTGGGCGCCGAGCAGCCCGGCCTGCTCACCACCGCCGCCGCCTACCAGGTCGCCTACCAGCAGATATTCTCCGTGATTCCCGAGTGTGACGCCAATTGCCCGTGCCAGGCCGAGTGAGCTATTCCAGGTACGCCACGCCCCACACCTCCGGCCGTCCCGGCACACCGGGCCAGTAGGACCACGCTAGCCGGGATTTGCCAATGTCTTCCCCGACCCTGGCCTCCTTCTTGCCGGCGTGATAGAGGATGACGTTGAAGCCCAGCCCATCTCCCGAGCGAGCGCCGCGTCCGGCAGGGACGCCTGCCTCCGCCCAGGGGATATGCGCCTCCACGACGTAGCCCGTGGCGGTGATGCGGGATGCCAGTTTTATCTGCGAGTGAATCTGCTCCAACGGACCGGGATGGGCGTCGGCATCGCGCGCCGCGCGGACCAAGCCGCTCGTGTCCTGGGGAAAAATGCCCAACTTCAAGGTCGTAAAGGTATTCTCGCTGCGCGGCGACGGGTCCAGGCACAGCTCCACACTGGTGCTGCGCCAGTGCGCCTTGATATCGTCCAGTGCAATGTTGCAGGCCACCGTATCGTCGGTGACCTCAACCAGCACTTGCAGACCGGACGCATCGTAGCCGGCGAAGAAACGGCCACTGCACTCCTGGGGACCGGCCACGGAGCCGCGCGCCGCGTTCGCATGGCCGATGGAAGTCGGCTGAATCTTGGTGCTCTCCCATTTGGCGACGTCCGCATCCACAGGCAGGCGCTCTGCCAGGCGGCTTATCATCGTAGTTGGGACAACATCGACCTTTCCCGGCTCAGCAAGCTCCCCGAAACGCACGGTCACATCATGGCTCTTGAGCGCGGCATCGGCAGGCACGGCGCAGCGAAACCGTTGCACTGCCGCCGCGTGCGCGGCGATGGTGAAATCCTGGGCGCCTTTATCGAGCGTCCAGCCCGGCGGCACTTCCAGGACCAGCTTGCCGCTCTGCATTGCGTCCGTGGGATTGCTTATCTCCACTTCCACGAGATTGTCGTCGCGGCCGCGCACCGCCGTGACATGCGCCGGCAGACGGGTCAGTAGCCGCGCGATACCGTTAGCCTGCAGCCAGGCCCGATAGTTGCGCACATTGTCGCGCGGCCGGAGCTGCGCCGTCACGGCCGCATGAGTAGCGGGCGGCGCTAGACCGGCAGCCAGCACGTCGTGCAGGGTCTCCGCGCCATGGAGCTTCGCCCCGGCTATGCCGTCGAACAAGTCCTTGTCCTGGCGCGGGTTGATCAGCACGCGCGCTTTGACAAGCAGAAAGCCGTTGGGCCGCGCTGGCGGCAAGGGCCCCTTCGCCATGCTCGCCAGGAACTTGTCAAAGCCCTGGCTGCGATGCTGCCGCGCCGCTTGCCAGGCGATGTCCGCGTAGCGTTTGCCCGGTTGCACCTGCGCCAGCGTGCCCTGGGCGACTTTGTCGGTGGCAATCTGCACGCTCGCCGCACCACCCCATGAAGACCAGTACAGCTTGCGCACGCGCCAGGGCGCCAGCCCTTCGTCCCGGCTCAATTCTGGAAACCGGTTCGGATCGGCGGCCGCCTCGAAGGCTTCCGTGGCCAGCCGCCCGGCCGCTTGATGGTGGCCGTGCTGTCCGCCGACCGGCGCGGGGTCCATCGTGCACATCACCTCGGGGCGCAGTAGCCGCACCAGGCGCACCAGCCGCCGCAGCGTCTCCTCATGTCCCCATTTGGTCAGCGTCGCCTGCACACTTTCGGTATAGGCCCAGTCGGGCTGGTTCAGAAAGTAGAGATAGCGCACTCCCAGGATGGCCAGGCACTTCCGCAGCTCCACTTCGCGTACCGCGCCCAGGGCGGCGCCGCTCTCCTTGCCGGTGCCGTTGCCCCCACCCTCGCCATGCGTGCAGGTGACCAGAGCGACGACCTTGCCCTGGTCGGCGTAACGCACCATGGTCGCGCCCATCATACTTTCATCATCCGGATGCGCCGTGACCACCAGAAGGTCGGTCTTGAGCATCTCCTGATTGGGCGTGTCCGTACCTGCGGCCGCGTGGGTAAGGCGGCCTCCGCTGAGCAAAAGGGTCAACAGCACTGCCAGCAGGCAGGTTCGATAAGCCATGGCGTTCTCCCGTTGATTGCTTACTGGAACCTTCAGAATTTAAGCCAATTGGCGCACTTGTCAACAAATTCCTGTTGCAGGCAACATTCCGGCGACGAGGCATGGTAAACCCGCCATGGTTCCTGAACTGTATCAAGCACTTGCTCGATGACGGCGTCGACAGGTTTTTGCTTGCAGCGGCGGAGCGACGGACCTATTATGTTGCCACTGAATCTCCTGCGCTTGGGGGAGAGTTCCATGCCGCACGCAGATTCGCCTTGGGAAGGACACCAGCCGGCCACCTGGGAGAAACTCGAAACGCTCGTGCGCGCCTTTACGAGCGCCTTGCAGCAAGCGCCGCCGCCGCGCATCGAAGATTTCCTGGTTGTGGAAGGCCCTGCGCGCCTCGCCTTGCTCGCGGACCTGGTGTACGCCGAGCTCGAACATCGTCTCAAGGCCAGGGAATCCGCCTGCCTGGAAGATTATCTGGAGCGGTTTCCCGAACTGCGTCAAAACGCCGATGTTCTTCTGCGCTTGATAGCCGCGGAATACCGCTTCCGCCACTCGTTCGATGAAACCATCAGCCGCGACGAATACCTGGAGCGGTTTCCTGATTTGAAGGAACAGGTTGCCAGCCGTCTGGCCGCGTCGCCGCTCGGCCAGGCGGCCAGCGCTTCCACGAGTATTTCCGGGCAGACCCCGGCGCCAGAGAAGGCGGCGCAGGGGCGTGCGGAGCAGGCCCCCTTATTTTCCAACGTCTCGGCGGAGCGCTTCGAGCCGATTAGTTTTGAAGTGCGCGGCGGCCTGGGCGAGATTTATCGCGCTTATGACAGCGAGTTCAATCGCGAAGTCGCGCTGAAGCGCATCCAGGCCCGCCATGCGCACAATCCAGAAATCCGACGCCGCTTTCTCGTTGAGGCTGAGGTTACGGCGCGTCTCCAGCATCCCGGCGTGGTGCCCGTATACAGTCTGTGCTGGGACGGGAATGGCGAGCCCTCGTATGCCATGCGCTTCATCGAAGGCGAGAGTCTTCAGGAGGCGATCGAGCGTTTTCACCAGACGCCCTGGCGCGCCCGGCCGCCCGGAGAACGGAGCATCGAGCTACGGCAACTGCTGGGCCGTTTCGTCGCCGTCTGCAACACCATCGCTTATGCCCACAGCCGCGGCATTTTGCACCGTGACCTCAAGCCCAGCAATATCATGCTGGGAAAATACGGCGAAACCCTGGTAGTCGACTGGGGGCTGGCACGCAGCTTTGAACGTACCGACGTGGAGCGCATGACCGGCGAAGAGACCCTGCAGCCGAGCAGCATGAATTCGGCCGCCACACAACTGGGCGATGCCCTGGGCACGCTGCCTTTCATGAGCTCCGAACAAGCCGCCGGACGCTGGGATGTCATCGGGCCGGCCAGTGACATTTACAGCCTGGGCGCTACGCTCTACACGATCCTGGGCGGCACACCTCCCATTGGCGGCGACAATATCGCGGAGATGAAGGAGAAGATCATCCGCGGCGATTTCCCCTCGCCCAGGCAGCGTGACGGCAATGTTCCCAAACCCCTCGATGCCATCTGCCGCAAGGCCATGGCCCTGCGGCCGGAGGATCGCTATGCCTCGCCCGCCACCCTCGCCAATGATATCGAGCATTGGCTGGCGGATGAGGCCGTCCATGCTCATCGCGAGTCGATCCTAGAGCGCCTGGCCCGCCTGGGGCGCAGGCATCAGGCCTGGTTCGGCTCGGCCGTGGCGAGCGCCTTCGCGATCCTGGTGATTGCGGCTCTGGTGGCCGTGCACACGTCCCGCCTGCGCAACCGCGAGAGCCAGCTGATTGCCGCGAACAATCTGATGCAAACCTTCAGCGACGAGCTGGAGCGGCGCGATTGGACGCCGGCACACTTGCAGACCCTGGAATCCTTGCTCGCCAACATCCAGAGCCTGGGCGGCGGCGAAGGCGCAGCGGCCCGGCAGCGCCTGGATCAATACCTGGCCAGTTCCATCCGCGAAGCGCTGGCGACCGCGCCGCGTTTGCAGGATGAGGAAGAAAACCGCATTGACAGCATGCTCCATCAGTTAGAGCTGCGCGATGCCGTGACCGCCGCCGAGCTACGTCAGGCTTTCGTGCTGCGCAAGGGGGTCCGGCGCACGGTCATCGACTTGAAGCCCCCCTACACCGGCTTCGAGACGGTATTCAATCCCGAAACGGTCGCGCTCGTCAAACCAGGCCCTGCCGGTTTAGCTCTGCACGAGAATAATCCCGCCAAGCCGGTGCTGATCGTTCCCGCGCGCGTTGCCTGTCAAGGCGATATCTCTTGGGAAGCCGGCTGGGCTTCTGGAACGTGGGGCAAAGCGCCCCGGCTGGGCGTTCTGCTTAATTTTACGCCGGGACACAATGGCCCCGTGAACAGCGTCGCTTTTTCGCCCGACGGACACCTCCTCGCCACTGCCGGCGGAGACGGCATGGCCCTGATCCGCGATGCGGACACCGGCAAGGTACGGTCCATCCTTTTGGGCCACACAGGCGGGCTTGGCACTTTAGCCTTCTCTCCCGACGGCCGTATCCTGGCCACCGCTGGGCAGGACAAGACCATCAAACTGTGGCTAACGGACCAAGGCCGCTTGCAGACGACTTTGGGGCCAACCGAAGTGGTCCGCACCGTCGTCTTTTCACCCGACGGGACTGCCCTCGCTGCAGGAGAGCAGGACGGTACGCTGCGGCTGTGGGACCTGACCGGCAAACGCACGCGCTGGCAGTGCAAGCAACATCGTGGCGCCATCATGATGGCGCGCTTCGCTTCTGATGGCACGTTGCTTACGGCCAGCGACGACCGCACGCTGAAGGCCTTCCATTCCGCCACGGGCGAATGCCTATTCAGTCTGACCGGTTACAACAGCTGGGTCGGCAGCCTCGCTTTTTCACCCGATGGAAAGGTTCTCGCCACGGGAGACGGCCTGGGCATGGTCAAGTTGTGGGACCTGGCTGGCCGCCGCGAGCTTGCCGGTTTCCAAGCCGGCACGGGCAGCCTTGCGAGCCTTGCCTTCGCGGCCGACGGCAAAACGCTCCTTACCGCAGGGCAGGATCGCCAGGTGCATGTTTGGGAGACCGGCACCTGGAAACCGCTCGATACCTTCCGCGGCCATACGGATATGGTCGCTGCGTTGGCCGTGGCCCCGGACGGCAAAACCCTGGCCAGCGCCAGCTGGGACGGCAGCGTCAAGCTGTGGGACCTGGGCGCCCGCCAGTTGCGCACCAGCTTGCAGATGGAATACTACGGCTTTTTCCTGACCGTGCCGCAGCCGAAAGTTCCGACACCCCTGGGTAAGCCGCCGGCGCCCTTGCCCTCTCTGGAAGCGGTCCTGAAGGCGGGCGGGAAAGCGATCCAGCAGATCGTGCGCAACGGCGTCACCCTGCGGGAGCAGCCCATCAGCCTGACCGATGGCCCGCTCACTCTCGCCGCCGGCCGGGACCACGACCACCTGTCCTTTCAGGTCAATCACAAAACGCCGCTCGTTTTTGAGGAGCTTTTTCCGGTCAGCAAAAAGGATGAAGGCGTCTTTGCGCTGCTCTGGCCGCAGCATGGCCAGGCCCAGCATCTCCTTGGCACCTGCCTGGCGTCGGTGGGGGAGCCCAGTCCGCTGGAGCGCGGCGACGCTTTTTTCGCCAGGGGGGAATTTGCGGAAGCACTCACCTGCTATCGCGATCAGGCGCGCATGTCCTTGAAGGCGCCGGCGGGCGCCGAAGCTCTCTGCAAGGAGGCCTTCTGCCTGGTGCAATTGGCGCGCTTGAAGGAAGCGGCCGAACGCTTTGAATCCCTGGCCGCGGACGCTGGGCAACCGCGCTGGGCCATTGTGGCGGCCAGCCAGCTGTGGCTTCTCAAGCTGCGCGAGCGCCGCCTCGACGATGCCGATGCCGTCCTGGAGAACCTGCACGCGCGCTACCGCTTCGACGAATTGGCCAAGTACCTCTCCCGGGACATGCGCCTGGAAATCCTGGAGACCTATCGGCCGGCTGGTTTCGTCTCCGCCTACAACTGGATTAGGTTCGACCCCCGACGCGTCCGCAATCTGGAACGCGTGGATATGGTCGAGGAGTTGTTCCAGATTCACTGGTACACGCGCGTGCAGAGCAAAAAGCTCTTGATTTCAACCTACCGCTCGGCGAATCAGCTCGAGCGCGCCAGCCTCGTGGCCGAGGACCTGCTGCACAACACGTTGCTGCTTTATCCCGACCAGCTCTGGCTGATCGAGAACCTGGCCTGGATGCACCTGGAGCAAGGCCAGCCCCAGCGCGCCCTGGAACTGGTCGACAGTTGGCTTTTCGAGCGGCCCAATTCGCCGCGCAAAGATTTCTTCCCCCTCTACCTGAACCGCGCCCGCATTCACGCCGCCCTCGGACAGGGCGCCCAGGCGGAACAGGACGTACAAGCGTTTTTCCACGCTCTCCCCGTCGATAAGCCCGTCAACGAAAGCGAAGTCATGGAAGCCTACCTGATCAAGGGCTTTCTTTGTCAGGAGCGCGGCGACGCCAAGGGCGCCGTGTCGAGCTGGGCGGAAGGCTATCACAAGACCCAGGCGTCGCGCACCGTCAACCTCCTGGGGGCGTCAATTCTGGGTTCCTTGAGCGGGCAGATGACCCAGCGCGAGGCGCGGCAGATCATCGATCAGGTGGTCGGCGAGCTCACCCCCACCCTGCCGTTTGTGACCGCGGTCAAGAACGCTATTTTCCCCTTTGCCGACCTTACCAAAACCATGCAAGAGATGTGGCGCAGCCGCGAAGGCCGCAAATATGCCCGCAAGATCGCCTTTCATGACCTGTCTTTTCACGACTACAACTGCATTCAGGTTCTCCTCGCCGGCGCCGAGTTCATTCGCCTGGGAGCATTCGATGAACCCCTTACCGATGACGAGGAACAATTGATCTGGAGCGCGGCTCAGCATCTCTTTGCTGCTTTTCAGGCCGGACGTCTTACCGAGGGCCAGTTCCCCCAGGTTTACATGGCCTGGACCGGCTTTACCGGCAGCTTTGCCTGGACCGGCCTGGCGCGGACCTTCGATCCGCAACTCCGGGCCGAAACCGCCTACATCTTTGGCCGCCGCCACTTAAAGCTAAACAGGCCGCAGCAGAGCATTTCCTTCTTCCAGAGTGTCCTGAAAGATACCAGCCCAGGAGAAACCCTGCATCGCCTGGCGCAAAGGGAACTCGGACGACTGGAAGCAAAGAAGCAGCCGCATCCAGGTCCTTGATGGCGGTGCCTTCGCACACACCCCGTGAACCCAATCAAAAACCAGTACTCGCCCTCTGGAGAGCCATCGCGCTGTGCAGTATAATTCCCTCCCAGTGGTGGTTTTGGCAGATTCTTCGGCGCTGGTGCTTCAGCTACTTTCATAAGCCCTGGACACTCTCGGCGCTACAGTGCCGGTCGCGATGTTGTGAGAGATGACTATGCCGTCTCCATTTCCCGGTATGAATCCATATTTGGAGCAGAATGATACCTGGGAAGATTTTCACCAGAGCTTCATAACGCATGCGCGCGACCTGCTTAGCGGAGAAGTCGGTCCCAATTACCTCGTCAAAATTGAAGTACGTCTCTACCTCCATGAATTGCCGGCGAGTGAGCGGCGTTACTTTGGGCGTGCGGATTCCGGCATCACGGCACGGGGCCCGACCTCAGCTTCCGCCACGCCGGCTCCCCTCGCGGCACCGGTGCATCTGACCTTGCCGGCCGTCGACGTGGAGCGCCACGCTTCCTTGGAAATCCGCGACCGGCGCAACCGTCGTTTGGTCACGGTGATAGAGCTGCTAAGCCCTACCAACAAGACGCCCGGACCCGACCGGGATGAATACCTTGCCAAGCGCGCCCAGATTCTAGCGAGCACCACCCATCTGGTGGAAATCGACATGCGGCGTGGCGGTGAACGCCCGCGGCCGCCTGCGCTGCCGCCTTGCGACTATTATGTTCTCGTCAGCCGAGCCGATTTGCGCCCCGATGATCTGGGCTTCTGGCCTCTGGGGCTTCAGGATCCACTTCCCCCTATAAAGATTCCCTTGACCGCGCCGGATGCGGACGTGACGCTTGATTTGCAAGCATTGCTGCATCAAGTGTACGATGCGGCGGACTATGGCAAATACATTTACAGCGAGAGTCCGCAGCCGCCTCTCTCCGAGGATGTTGCGGGCTGGGCGCGGCAGTTTGTCGATGTCGCATCGTGAGCAGTCATGGATCAAGCACCTGTTCGATAACTTCCTGAATTGTCCGCACGGGTACAATCTGCACCTGCGCCAGCTCGGCATCGCCAAGCTGGCTGAGGTCTCGGCCATTTTCCGCGGGAATGATGATCTTCTTACGGCCGGCCTTGATGGCGGCCCTGATCTTGTGTGGAATGCCCCCGACGCTTTTCACCTCGCCCAGCAGAGTCACTTCGCCCGTCATGGCACAGGCCGGTTTGACCGGTCGATTCGTCAAGGCGGAAACGATGCTGACCAGGAAGGCAATGCCGGCCGAGGGTCCATCTCTTGGCTCGGCAATGCGCACCAGATGCACGGCGAGCTGCTTCTCCTGCAACTGCTGCGGATTGATGCCCAGTTCCCGGAACCGCGTGCGCACGATGTTGTAGGCGGTCTGCACCGAATCATTTAGCGTCCTGCCGTGCAGGCCGGTCACCTGGGCCCGGTTCCTGATTGCGCCTGGCGCGGCAAAGCCGGCCGCCTGCACGATGATCAGATCCCCACCCACGGCCACGCCGTCGCGGATAATCACGCCCAGGCCGGTTACCGCCCCGACAATCGCCTCACGGTTCAAGCGATCATCCTCCGGCAGTTTGTCCTTCGGCTTGCGCAGGTCAGGCGCGGCGTGTTCCGCCTCGCCGCAACCGATGTGGCGGGGTTTGAATTCGCCGGGAGCAATTTCCACGAGCTGGTTATGGACCCGCTGACGGAACTCGCTGGCCAGCGCAGCCACCTCCTGCAATTCCTCGTTCGTCAAGCGTCCGTCCGGATAAAGCAACTTAATGAGCCCGGAAGCGATGCGCTCGACGGCCACCTGGTCGCGTTTCGTCATGCCGGCACTGAATTCCAGCGCTGAGACCTGGTCCTGGAAATGTTCCTCGCGCAGGCGCACCAGCACTTCGCCAAAGTAATCGGATAAGAAGCCCACGCCGGTCGCGACCGCGGCCGGCGTGATTTTCGGGATTTCCCAACCAGGCAGATAACCGTGGATGCGGTCGAGAAAGGCGGAGTCAATCAGCTCGGCGGGAAGCGGATCGAACAGGTGCGCATAACGGCTGTCCGGCTGTTGATCCTCCACATCCAGATTGCCGGCAAAAACCAGGCTGGTATCGGCGGCAAACGTTTTGGCGCCGCGACTGAATTGCCCGCTCTCCATGTAGTCCTTCAGGGTCGAAAGCGTCGCCTCCTCCCCGAAGCTGGTGTGCGCGATCTCGTCAAACACGACGACCTTGCGCGTCCCCAGGATGCCGACGGCCTTGGACGAGAGGTTGTAGAAAAGGTTGGCCGGCGTGGTGGTCCCGCCTGAGAGCGTGAACACCCGCGGAGACACGTTGCGCAGCAGAAACGTCTTGCCCGTCTGCCGCGGTCCCAGCTCGACGAGGTTCACGTTGCGCTCGACCAGCGGCACCAGGCGCGACAGTAACAGCAACCGGTGCCGCCGCTCGGGAAAGGCCGCGGGAGAATAGCCTGCGCTTTGCATCATGAGCCCGAGCCACTCGTCGGATGTGAAGTGCTGGCGCTGGTCGTTGTAGCCCTTCAGCTCAGGCGGCCCGACCTGGAAAGGGGTGAAGCTCACGAGCTCGTTGGGCGCCGCGGCATCGATCTCCGGCCGAAAATGAATCTTGGCTGTGCCCCAGAGGCCGCCGAGCAGCAAGCCGGGGTGCTGCTCCAGCAGGTTGGCCGGCACCCGGACCTTATCGTCGTTAATGGCCGGCACCCGCGCCCAGCGTTGACTGTTCTTCAGGTCGATCCGGGCCTCCACGTTATCGATGACCACCAGTTCGCCTGTTTGCAGCAGGCGGGACTTGCCCAGCTCCCGGTGATCGAGATCGGGCAGCAGGTCCTTGAATTTCTGCTTGATCCGCTCGAGGTCTTCCTTCCATGTCTCCGGCCGCACGAACTTGGCAATGAGGTACTCGGTTACGTATCGCGGCAAGCCGTGAAATACCGCCTGATTGGCCAAAGACTTTACGACCACATGGGGGCCAAAGACTTCCCGCGCTTTGCGATCCAATTCGCTTTCGGCCATTTCATCGAAGAGGGACATCATTAATTCCTGAAGACATCTTCTAGATCTTGATTGGGTCGGAGGTCGCCGTTCGCCGAGGTGCTTTCGGGGGTTTCCAGCTTCTCACCCAATGGCAGAAGCAGGGCGCGGGCGGCCGTCGCAATCTCAATTTGTTTTTTTTCGGCCATGGCGACGAAATCCGCTCCTAACGATTTTTGGCTGCTGGGGTCAAAGCGCTTGTGCAGCAGCTGGTACTGTCTGCGAATGAGGTCGGCCGAAAGCGGATAAAGCGGCTCTATTTCCAGGACGGTGCGGTAATCCGGCGGCTCCGCCTGGCACGGTAAAGGAGCCAGCGCCGTCTGCTTGGGCTCTGCCACGTTTCTCGAAGCGGGCGCTTCCGAGCGTGGCTGAAGTGAGGCTGCGCTGGTTTGCTTCGGCTGCCAGGCGATGCTCCAGCGCTTGGCCAGTTGTTGCAAAAAGGCCATACCTGCAGCATCATTCCCGCCGGTTCCGACGATCTGCGCGCCGAAGTCCAGGAGCGCGGCACGGTGCGGCGCGCTAAAGACAATCTCTATGGTTTGCAGGCAGGACTCCAAATCGATCGATGCCGTCTCATAATGAGATAACAGGGCCGCGGCTCGATTGGACAAGGCCTGGTCGTAAGCGTAGCGTCGCCGGAATTGCTCCTGGATCAGCTGCCTCTCACCATCTGTCAACGGACCATCGGCACGCGCCACGGCCAGGGCGAACTGGATGCTCTTCTCCATGATGAGCAAGGGCAAGGCAAGATCCGCCACCTTGCTTTGGGGCGCTTGCGCCCTGGCCTCCTTTGCACTTATCGAACCGTCGGACATACCGGCAGTGGCGCGCGGCTCGGACACTGGCCGTGCTCCTTCATGCTTTCCACCAGTAATCGCGACGTCCATCAATTCTTTTGCTAAGCCGGCCGCGGGCCCTTGACTTGAAGGGACGGTCCTGGATGGTGGATGTTCTGCCGGCCGGGCTGTTGGTATGGCAGCTCGATTCAGCCCCGCTGAATGGTTCGTAGGCCCGGAAGATTGAAACGCCGCCACTGCTTTCGCTTCGGCTTCCTGAATCCGCTTGGCAAGGTCGGGTAGCGGGGCCTCTTGAATTTCCACAGGCACCGGTGGGGTTTCCGTGATCGGCCGAAAGTGTCGGAAAAAAGTAACCTGTCGCGCGTATGCGATCGTCTCCTCCATCTCGCTCAAGACGGCTCGGATGGCCTTGATTCTGGCCTTCGCCCCAATTTCGCATTCCTCGTACTGGTGGCCCAGTTCACGCTGTTTGTCGCGGGCTTGCTTCGCTTGCGGGGAGGTGTCGGCCTCGAATTGTTGACGCGCCTTGCGAACCAGGTCTTTCACGGCCGCATCAATGTCGCGCAGGCGTTTTTGACCCAGCCCGCGGATACGGAGCCGCTGCCCGCTTAGCGCAGCAATGTTCGTATAGCCGGCCTTGCGTAACTTTTCGAGCGTCCCTGGACCAATCCCCGAATACTCCAGGAGTTGTTCGGCCGGGATCGTGCGCACGAGGGCCTGGAAGGCGGTGGCACACAAAGAGGCCTCCTCGTTACGTCGGTCGCGATCCAGACGATCCAGATACGACGTCTCCTTGCGCAGTTGGCGTTCTGCCTTCCGCTGCAATGCGAACACTTGGTCGCGCCACCTTTTGACGGCCGACTTGCTAAATTGACGGTAAATAATGCCGGCGCTGATGACGAATGTGAAGAAAAACAGCAAGAAGATAATTAACAAGAGTCCTGGCAAAGTCATGGGCGCTCCGAATGATGCGCTGCGCGGGCGTTGGCTGCCCTGGATGGCCTATCGAATTGTTGCGAGGTTTGTGAGGTCCTTCAAGGGAATTCTCACCGGCAACGAATGGCGGAGCGCCGGCTTGACACACTACTCTGCCGAAGTGCCGCGGCGCGTCCCGTTGGCCAGAAGGCCGTAGGTGGCCCTGTAGGGCCTGGCACGGCGCGAGCACGGCGATCGGAATTCTTCGGGGATGTGTCCAGGTCAGAAATCCCGATTTCTTGCCCGGAAATAAGCTTCGCGTTACGCGAAACCGATTTCCAGGAAGAAATCGGGATTGATGATGTTCGGCTGGTAGGCTGCGCTTGCCGGGCGGAGCCTGGAAAGCAGGCCTTGCTCGGCAAGCGGGGCCTAGCAAACTTTCTGAACCAGGCGAGCTTATTTCGACAGACCCGCGGGCCGCACGCCGCCCTGGCTGCCGGCCGCGATGGGCTCCGAAGGATTCTGGATCGGCTGCATCGAGGACACGCGATAATGCGAGCCGAACTCTTTCCTTTCCGGCTCGGTTAGGTGTCCGCTGACACGCACGTATTGACCGTCCCGCAGGCAGTCAACCTGGGGATAATCAACCAGCGTAACCTCGCCGTCATAGGCATCATTTTCGTCCAGCGACGCGTAGCGCAGCAGCCAACTGGTATTGGACTTGCTGAAGTGCAACTGCCCGGCCAGCCAGCTATAGTCCGGGGCATGGCTGAACCACGGTTGCGCCGTGAGATCGACAAACGCGCGCCGCGGCGCAGGATTACGACGATCGTGGAACGAATCCTCCGGATCGATCGCTTTGCGGTCGATGGTCTGAACCGCGCCCTCGATATCGACGACATGCGGTGGACCGGCCTCGGCATTCATCGGGTCGACGGTGGCCGGCAGTTGCGTCACCACGCTGCCCTGCCCTTGAATGGGCATCTCGGCAGGCAGGCTGGCCGGTGGCGTCTTGTCCTGGCTGACCACCACGGCATCGCCGGCGGGCATGGTCTCCAGCGACTGAATGACCACGGCTTGCTGAGGCTGGGCCGCAGCGGGTTGCTGGGCGACCTGCGTTTGCTGAGGCGCCGCCGGCTGCATGCCGGTCCGGGCCGGCATGCGGTTCGAATAGTCGTACTGATAGGCGAGCGCCGGGTTGCGGCGCGGACGCGCGTCGGCGCTGGCGTTGTTCAGGTTGTTGGAGTTGGCATTACTGCAACCCAGGACGCCCACGGACGCGCCTGCCAGGCACAGTAGAACACGGCGGCGGAGCGAATGCATGTTCATCATTTTTCTGAGTCTCCCGTCGGATGAGCGGCATCGGAGGAGCGGGGTCCTCGCTTCTGGGCCGGCCGCTACGAAGATCAGTGGCTTACGGTGTGCGGGCTACCGCTTTTATCGGTTGTAACTATCTCCCTGGGTTAGCCGAAAATGCGTCAGATACTGAAGAAGGGGCTGGCAAGATGCGCGGCCGCGGCAGGCTGCAGAATCCCTAGAGCCTGAAACAAAAATGGGGACAGGCACCGCGTCCTGCGGAGCCAGTCCCCTTTTTTGTTTCAGGGCGTCCAATCGATGTCCGGCGTGACGCCCGCGCAGAATTCCGCCAGCAGAGTCGCGGCACGCTCCAGGTCGTCCAGGCAGACGATCTCGACCGGGCTGTGCATGTAACGATTGGGAATGCCGACCAACCCGGTGGCCACGCCCTCGCGGCTGAGTTGCATGACGTTGGCATCGGTGCCGGTGGCGCGCGGCGTGCCACGAACCTGCACTGGGATCTCGCGGTCCCTGGCGCTTTTCTCGAGGCGCTCGAAGACGCGCGGGTTGATGTTGGCGCCGCGGAAAAGCGCGGGGCCAGCGGCCAGGCGAGTTTCGCCGAGCTGCTTCTTGTCATTGCCGGGCGTGTCGGTGGCGTGACAAACATCGACGGCGACGCCGACGGCCGGATGGATGCCGTAGGCGCTGGTAGTGGCGCCGCGCAGGCCGATCTCCTCCTGCACGGTCGAGACGCAGTAGACGGCGGCTTGCAAAGGCCGGCCGTGCAGCAGCCGCAAGGTCTCCATCACGGTCCAGACGCCGACCTTGTCGTCGAGCCCGGGCGAGGAGAGCAAATGATTGCGCATCTCGCGCACGCCGAGGGCAAGGGTCACGGGGTCGCCGAGCGTGATCAACTCGTCGGCTTCCTTGCGGTCCTTGACGCCGACGTCGAGCCAGATGTCGGTGAACTGCGGCACCTTGTTGCGATCCTCGCTGGTCAGCAAATGCGGGGCGCGGCGCGCCACCACGCCCGCCAGCGGGCCTTGCCGGGTCCACACCGTCAGGCTCTGGCCGAGAAGAATCTGCATGTCCCAGCCGCCGATCGGCTGCACATAGAGAAAGCCGTTGTCGTCGATGTGCTGCACCATGAGGCCGATCTGGTCGCAGTGGCCCGCCAGCATGACGCGTGGCTGGCCGCCCGCGTGCAAGACTGCCACCACGTTGCCGTGACGGTCGGTGCGCACCTCATCCGCATACGACTGGGCCCAGGTACGCACGACTTCTTGAATAGGCCGCTCAAAACCGGACGGGCTAGGCGTCAACAGCAGACTTTTGAGAAACGAATACGACGCTTCTTGCATGAAAATCCTCGCCGCACGCGATGTAGGACGGGCTCAATCATCTTACGGCAAGCGCGAGAGGGGAGAAAGACGAGTGGCCTGGTCAGTCAGCAGCCAGTAGTCAGTAGTCAGTAGCCTCGTAGCTACTGACTACTGACTACTGACTACTGGCCATTGCCTATCGCTGCAAGTCCTTCCATTCCGTAAAGACCCGGATCGAGCCGTCATCGTTTTCTTGCCAGAAGATGCGCACGCGCGTATGTTCGTCGTTCCAGCCCATGGCTTGCAGGAGATCGTTGGACGTGTAGTCCTGGCGGCGCGGCCAGCCGAGGCTGCGGACCTCGCGGGCCCAGGCGCCGTTGACCGCGCGGACCGCGGCAGCAGCTCCGCCGCCCTGGCCCTCCTCCGTGTTATATCGCGCGACCACGCGCGACACCTGGTCCTTTTCAAACCACACCAGCACCACATCGTAAGGACTCTGCGCATCCGGGTTGACAACCAGGGCGCCGTTGGCTGCGATGGTTGGCTTGGTGATGCTCAAATTGTCCAGCAGCACCTGGCGGTTCATGCCCAGAGTGCAGCCTGCCGTGCCACGTGTCAGATACTCAAACTCCGCCAAGGGGGCGGCGTCAAACGGACGATCCTGCAGACAGACTTCTGCTCCGCCGGCGTCGAACTGATACGTGAGCACGGTGACGTCATCGCGCCACTGATAGTGCCGTGCAGCCGATTTACGTCCGGAGAGATCGCTCCACAGCGAGGCCCAGGGCGACGGGCTTTCCAGAGGCGCTCCGGCCCGTTTCTTGAAGCCGTTCAGAATCTCCGCCATCCATTGACTGGCGTTTACCTGGCCGTTGCCGCTGGCATAGCGCAGGCGAATCTCCGCGGCGCGATCGTTCCTGTCGAAGCGCACGAACAGTTGGCGGGTGACGTATTTGTCGTCGCGGCCGGGCTCGCCCGTAAAGGTGACCATCAGCATGCCGGGGGTCTCGCGTTTCAAAACGGCCTGTCCGGTCGGCAGAAACTCGGCGACCTGCGCCGGGGTTGCGCCCAGGTCGAATTGCTCGAGCTGGCGCGGCAGCCGTGCCACGGTTCGGCCCCCCTTCATGCGGTTGACGCGTTCCGTGCGCTCCAGCGCGGCGGCCGTGGCCTCGCGCTCGGCGATGCTTTCGGCAGGTTGCCGATCGCTCACTTCCAACCGCGCGGGCTGGCCCGCCTCATAGGGCAGCCACATGGTGTAGCGTGTCCGCGCATCCTCCCAGAAAAGCGCCAGGTGACCGCCCTGGCTATCCTCTTCTCCTGTCATGCGCGGCACACCGAGCGTGCTCCACAGCGGCAGGGCCAAGCGGTGCAAGGGAGGGCAGCCGGCGTCGCCTACCTTGTAATCGATGGTGAATCGCGAAACCAGATCGCGACCCTTGCTGCGCTCGATCTCGACGGCCCCGGGTTGCCAGGCGGCCAGAGGGTTGGTCACCTGCTTGAGGACATTGGCCTGCGTTACCCGGAGGACGTCTTTGCGCTGGTCGGGCGCACACAGAAAGCGGGTCTGGTCAAAGCTGCGATCGAGGTGCAGGACGCCGAAATCCCGCGCCAGCGCTTGCCAAAGCTGCGGCTCCTTGGCGGCGCTGAAGTGAACCAGGGCTCCGACGCCGGCGCCGTGATTAACCAAGGTAACTTCGCACCTCCAGCCGTCCAGATTGTAGAGCCGGCCGCGCAGCCCGGGCGCTGTCGCCTGGGCCTGGCCCGCCATCTGGCTTTCCTCGAAGAGATGCGCGAAGTTCTCCGGCTCGGGGAAATGCTCGTTGAGCCCGGCGCGGTAGGTAATGACGACATCGTCCAGGCGGCCCGCCTTGTCGAAACAGGCCAGGACTGCTTCCGCGCCTTCATCGGGGAACGGCAATTCCAGCACATCGAGGGCGCGCAGCGCGCTCGCCGCCGCCAGGCATGCGCCTTCTCCCTTGGTCTGCAAGGCCCGTTCCACTTCGCCGCGGTCCGCGCCCTGCGGCAAGGCGACCGGCGGCGGCGCGACCTCGCCCCATTCCGCGAGTGCGGCTTTCGCCTGGCCGGCCAGATCGGTCTTCTTGTCCTCTTGCCAGGCTTTCGCCGCACGGTCCAGCGTCTCGCGGCCGCGCGCCAGCAGTATGGCGCCTAGCGGAGACTTCACGGCCCTGGGACCAAGGATCGATTTCAGTTGACGGTGCAGCACCACGATCTCGGTGGCCCCGTCCACGTCACCGGTGGCCAGGCGAATCTGGCCGGCTTGCAGGAGCAGCCCGGCCAGCCGGGTCCATTCGAGCGGATAGTTTTGTTCCAGGCCGCCCGCCTCGATCTGTGCGTGCGCCTGCCGATCTCCCGGTTCGACGAGCTTGCGCGCGGCTTCAAGATCGCCGTAGCGCGCCACGTGCAGGGCCAGTTTGCTGTCCTTGCTCTCGCCCGTGAAATAAGGGGGCAGGCTGAAGCCGGCGCTCGCGGAATACTTGGCCTCGCGCCAGATCGGGACCACCAGGGGCAGACGAAATTGTTCGAGCAAGCTCAGGTACAAACTGCCGGCGCGACGCCCCTTTTCCTGGATATGGATCTTCGTCGTCCATTCCTCCGCCAGCTCAGCCAATTCGCTGCGCGGCCGGGTCAGCAGATCCGAGAGCGAGATGTCGATGGAGTCGCCCAGCTTGGAAGTTTGCGGTTTATCGTCAACTTCAGTAGGCACGCTGCCGCAGCCTGTCAGCAGAGCCACCATGGCGAGGATCCAGCAGTTAACGAGGAGCTTGAGCATGATATCCCTCACAGGGCGATTGGTTTGGGCGGGAGTCAAATGCTTCACCGCCGGCAATAGTTGTGCTTCAGACAAAACCAAGTTTGCCAATGTGCCAGCCAGTTTTGCCAGTTGGCAAACTTGACGCGTCGTCGCAAACGCTCAATCATTAGGGGGGGTACGTGAACCGAGACGGGTAGTTTGCCACTTTGCAACGTCTTATGGACCCAGGCGTTAAGTCTTGCAGACGCGGTTCCATCAACGGGCGGCGAACGCACCCTCTCCCTGAGCAACTATAGTTCTTGTTCTGGCATGATGCGGCGTGTGGTACCAAACCCAAGCGCAGGGCCGTCGGCCTCGCTAGCACTTGGGGTGAGTATGTGAGATGGACTTCGGCGGCGCTAACTTGCCTCGGTTCGCGCCACCATCGGCGCTTCCTGGAGATAGGGCAGCAAGTGCATGGCCACCTGTCGTTCGGCTTCCTGCAAGGTGCGCGAATTGTCCACCATCCATTGTTTGCCGGTGAGGATGCCGAAATGGAAATCCTCTTCGATGAATTCGGCGACACGCCGGAAGATGCGCTCGCCGCGGCGGAGCACCGAGGAGAGACCCTTGTTGCGCTGCTCCACGCGCCGCCAGCCCATGTCAAAGGGACAGGTGACAAAGATGGTGGCATGCAGATCGGCCTTGCTGACCATTTCGCGCAGCAGGGGCAGGAGCAGATCAATGTCCAGGCCATGCACGCGCGCCATGGCCAGAATGGTCAACACAAAACGATCCAGCAGAATGATGCCCGGCGGCGCCGACGCCGCCAGGTGGGCGCGCTGATGCTCGCGCGCCATGCGCGCGAAGATCTCGGCAGGCGCGGTCAGATTGCCGGTCTCTTCGCCGAGGAGCTGCGTGAGCTTGGCCACCGACGGGCTGACGTAGCCGGTCCGTCGGCCAATGCGCGAGCAGCGCAGGCCGCGCTCGGCGCAGAGTCGTTGAATGAAACGAGCCAGCGAAGATTTGCCCGCTCCATCCATCCCTTCCATAGCGACGACGATCTTCATGACGGTCTGGTACCTCCGATCTCCCCCCGATGATAAAGGCAACAAGGTCTCGTTCGGAAGAGCAAATCCACCGAATTTATCGAAAAAAATTGTGCCAGACGCTTTTCTGTCCGTTTTTTTCTTTCGCCGCCTTAAGCCAGGCGATAGCCTAATAATCAGCGTGCGCGATTCGGCAGCAAGTAGCACCGCCGCGGAGTCGGGGCTTGAGGCGGTTTCCTGTAGCACAAGAATTTGCGATCATGATGAAATGCAGCTTTTGCGAACAGCCTCTTATTTGCAAGTCCTGTGGCCGGCCGTTTCATCCGCGCCGCGGTGAGACTCACGTCGGCGTCTACCAGGCGGACATGGCGATCTCCTGCCCGGAATGTCAGAAGCTTCTGGTTTGCAAGGCGTGCGGCTTTGCTTACGGCGGCGACGAAGAAGAGCAGAGCGAGGCGGAACCGTAAACGACCTTGTTCTCTCGTCTTTGCCGCCGCTCGCGCAAGACCCTTGCGGACGCACTTGTCTAGTAGAACGGAATTCATTCCGTTCAGCACCGGACCGCTCCCCGAGCTGAACGGAATGAAT
>DASZFN010000237.1:0-2744 GCA_035939715.1 Gemmataceae bacterium
CTGGGTTATGCCACACTGTGGATGGCTTTGCTTACATTCCCTCTGATGGCGGCTGTCCAGTTTGTCTGCGCCAAGGTAGGCATGGTAACCGGCAAGGGACTTGCCGGCGTGTTGCGCCAGCACTATCCGCGCCTGTTGCTCTATCCGGCCGTAGCGGGTGTGCTGCTCGCGAACACCATCAATGCCGGAGCAGATCTCGGGGCCATTGCGGCAGGGGTGAATCTTCTCCTGCCTATTCCTGTAAGCGTCTTGATCGCGCCGGTGGCCTTGCTGATTGTCGTGCTGCAAGTGTGGGGCTCTTACCGCTTCATCGCGTCCTCCTTCAAATGGTTGACCCTCAGCCTGCTTGCCTACATCGGCGCGGCTGTACTTGCCAAACCTGAGCTCGGGTCGGTCCTCAAGGGGACTTTCTTGCCGACGCTTCGTGTCGACAGCGCGTCTCTCGCCATGCTGGTCGCCGTGCTCGGCACGACCATCTCGCCCTATCTGTTCTTCTGGCAAGCCAACCAGGAAGTCGAGGAGAAGACGGCGCGGCGTGACCATCACATGGGCAGACGGCGCGGCGCGACGGCAGGCGAGTTGAGGCACGCGGCCTGGGATGTCGGCCTGGGCATGTTCTTCTCAAACGTCGTGATGTATTTCATCATCCTGGCGACCGCAGCCACACTCCACCGCGCCGGCCGAACCGATATTCAATCGGCTGCAGAGGCTGCCGAAGCGCTGCGGCCGCTGGCGGGCAATGCCGCGACTGTGTTGATGGCGCTTGGCTTGATCGGCACCGGCGTGCTGGCCGTCCCCATCCTCACGGCATCGGGCGCCTATGCGGTCTGTGAAGCATTCGGTTGGAAGTGCAGCCTGGACGCCAAACCGGGCCGGGCCAAAGAATTCTATATCATCATCACGGCGTCCACGCTCGTAGGCTTGCTCATTAACTTCCTGAGCATCAATCCGGTGACCGCGCTGTTCTGGACCGCCGTGATCAACGGCTTCCTGGCGCCGCCGTTGTTGGTCATCATCATGCTGATTGCCAACAACCGGGCCATCATGGGCAACCGCGCGAACGGGCGGCCAATCAATCTGCTTGGCTGGGCCACGACCCTGGCGATGTTTGCGGCGGCGGTCGGCTTGATCTGCACCTGGGGTCAAGGCTAAATCAGCCGGATTCTGCTGTCCACGTCGCCCGATGGCGCGTTTCGCCGCTGCAAATCGGCGGCGTGCTCGTTTAATTACGCTTCCCCGGGAGAAGAACCCATGATTCGTAAATTGAAATCAGGACAGTACCGGCTTTATTCCCGAAAACTGGATGCACGCACCGGCAAGCGAAAGAACCTGGGCACGTTTAGCTCCCGCCAGGCGGCCGAGAAGCATGAGCGGGCCGTGCAGTTCTTCAAGCACCGGGCCGGCACATAACTTGCACCTTAGATCGCTAGGCGGCTGTCACCCATCTACTACTCGCCCAGAGGAGATGTCATTATGCCACGTGGCGAGAAGACCAAATATACCGGCAAGCAAAAGCGCCAGGCCGAACACATTGAAGAGGGCTACGAAAAACGCGGCGTGCCCGCCAAGGAGGCCGAGCGGCGCGCCTGGGCCACCGTCAACCAGATGACGGGCGGCGGCAAGAAGAGTGGCTCCGGGCGCGGCAAGCCCAGCAATACGCGGGCCGCGCATAAAGGTGGAAGGCTGGGTGGCGCCGCCGCCGCTTCTCGTCCGGCCGCGGAAAGATCGGCCTCCGCCAAGAAGGCCGCTCGAACCAGGGCCCGAAGGCAACATGCTTCCGCAGGCCGCTAAATGTGGCCGATCGGCTAACCTTCGCCGGACGGTCAATTTGTCCGTCCGGCCTGCCTGAAGCGGGAAGAAGAAGCGGGAGGACCTAGAAGACTCCTACCGGTAAAGTCCGGCGCAAATCGCTACGAGCCACACCGGCGCTTCAAGCACCGCCACTGGCCGCGAGAGCACGGCGGGCGGCTTCCTTTCGATGGCGTAATGCCCAATCACATGCGCAACCACACCGATGCCGAACAGTATTGCGAGCTGACCGGCAGGCACCTCGCTGCCGAGCACGTAGCATATGGCCCAGAGGGCGATCGTCAGGAATCCAATTCTCCATGCCAACCAGATATACCAAAGAGCAGCCCCAATCAGCACAATCCAGGCGGCGTTCGGTCTCAGTGCCGGCATCTCTGCTCCCGAGTTTAGCGACAGTTTCGACAGCAGGCCCAAGAACGAAATGAGCAGCAACGGAATGCCGACGAAGTGAAGCAGCTTGTTGCCCAACTTCCGATGCGATTCGTCATAATGCTCCAGATGCATTCGCAACCGCGGCATCGTGGATAATCGTTCCAAGGATTTGCACTCCCAGTAAGACGCACTCCGGCGTGGTGTCGGCTCGTCTCGGTTGGACGACGGCAACTTGCGTACCGCGTTTCTTTCCCGCTCACAAAATGTCGCTCGGGACGCTATTCTTCGTCGGGGTGGGCGTAACCACGCTGGCGATGAGCGCGTTACCGCCCCTGGCCTGGGGAACGCTGATCATGTTCTGCGGCATGGCTTTACTTGGCATGGGCAACGGCTCGGTCTTTCAGCTCGTCCCGCAGCGTTTCCCGAAGGAGATCGGCGTGATCACGGGAATCGTCGGCGATGCTGGTGCGCCGCGCCTTTGGTCGCTCACAGCGTCGATTCCCGCGTCGTCATTGCGCCGTAAGACTCAGGTCCGGCTCCACCCGGGAGATCCCGTCTAGGCT
>DASZFN010000238.1:0-11503 GCA_035939715.1 Gemmataceae bacterium
CATGGGCTGCATCAGCATTTTCGCGGCCGAATGGGTGTTGCACATGCCGGTGCTGACCATGTCGTCGGGGCTGGCGATTATCGGCGCCATGGTCTTCATGGTGAAGGCGGGCATGCTGTCGGGCAAGTTATACCTGGCTTCGGCGGCGCTGATCGCTACCAGCGCCGTCATGGATTTCTTGCCGCCCGACCGCCAGCTCATGCTGTTTGCCGTCGTTTCGGCGCTGTGTTTCTTCATTCCCGGCCTCAAGTACTATCGCCAACGCCGACAGGCGACTCGTCTTGCCAGGTAAGCTCGGAAAGGCCTTCGACAGCGGCGGCGATCTGCGCCACCAGTTCTTCCGCGCGCGACGCCGGGGCGCCCGTGAACTTGGCGAGATGAATCATGGAAACCAGCTCCCGGACCCAGGCCAGCGTGCCCATCAGGTCTTCAAAGGCGCGTTGCCGGACTTTGCGGAGGCGTTCGATGTTTTGCCGGCGCACTTGCTGGCTGCGCTGCAGACGCTCCGCGGCAGCCGGCGACAATTCCGCGCCGGCGGCGGCCTGGCCCCCACCATTGATCTGATATTCGGGCAAAGCCAGCAACCGATCCATGTCCCGGATGCGCTCGCTCTGTGCGGTCCAGGCAGTGCGCAGCTCATGGATGCGATTCTTCTCCCGGGCCAGCACATCCTCTGCCCAGCCGTCCAGGCTGCCCAGCGCGGCTTCCAGCTCGGCATCGACCTGGTTGATGGCCGTGGTCATTTCGTCCGCCTGCGCCGGCGGAATTCGCAAACATTTCGCGGCCTGCGACTCCGTGCCGCGCGTGAGAAGCAGGGGGATGTATAGCGGCCAGAACGGCACCGCCGTAGCGACGCCGAAGCCGCGTTCCAGCGGCGTGCGGCTGCTCTCGTTTACATAGAGAGCGACCGCCACGCCCACGCCGATGAGCAGATACATCAGCACTGTTGGTCCGATGATGTTCATAGCGCCCCCGCCAGGAATTCCCAGACCCGATAGATCAGCACCGGAGACACCACCGTATACACGGCGGCCCATGAGAACGTCAGGCGTCGCAGAAAGCACTCGCGCCGGCAACGCCGTTCCGCAGGCAACGTCTCGGCCATGCCCATCACGCCGCGATAAATCGAGCGCACTCCTTCCAGGCCGGCGATGAACGGCAGCAGCAAACCGAGATACAGCACGATTTCCTGGAGCGGGGCCGGCGCCCGGAACACGACCATCCCCAGCACCGCCGCCACATAGATCGGCAAGATCCCCACCAGCACCAGCGCGCTCGAGGCCTTGCAGCGCAGCACCTGGCCGACAACCTGCAGCATGGACATGCGCACCCCGGCCAGCAGGGCGAAGAAGTAGAAGCTCGGCAAGCACAGGCACGTCGCCGCCACCAGCCCGAAGTTGTACGCCGCCACCAGTCCGAAGGCCGCTCCGTTGGACCATTGCACGCGCGGGATGAACAGGAACCGATGCGGCTGCGCTTCCGGCGCCGCCGCGCTCAGGATCACAATCATCGCCACCGAGAAGAGCACGTAGCTGCACAGGGCAATGGCCAGAAAACGCGGGATCAGGAGAGCTTGCCGCTCCTCCTCCCGGTTCAGGCGATCCGCCCGCTTCGGGTCCTTGAGCAGCAATTCGACCAGGCCAAGCGTGGACTGATCGTCCGCCTCCGCAGGAATGCCGTCCACGGCTTCCGCGGACAGGGCTTCTTCCCGCTCGCTGGGGGACAGGCCGGCTGCTTGACAGGAACCGCTGTCATAGACGTCGGCAATCAGTTTCGCGTTCATGAGAATCCCTCGCATGGGTCACCACCCTCTAGGAACCAAGAATGTGATCGAGCACCTGCTGCAGCGCGGAAAACTTGAACAGGCCAAACGCATAGAACAACTCGCCGCCGATGGCCCCCACCAGCGTCAACCACCAGCCTGGGGCACGGCCGCGGCTCGGCTCCAGGCTCTCGATGACCCGGCAGAAGACGTCGATCATGGCGATGCCGACGACCGTGAAGATCGCCAGGTGGACAATCAGGATGACAACCGGATTGGGAAGGGCGACGGTGAAGAACCACGAGACCGGGATGGAGGCGATCATCGCCAGGCCGCCCCAGCTCGTGGTTACCAGAGCCGCAAGAAAAGTTGTGCTCGCCCGCAGCCGCGATCCCGACAGGCTGTTGAGAATATACAGTGCGGGCAGAGGCAAGCTCCAGGCAATGCCGGCGGCCACGGTGCAGCGCAGCCCGCCCAGCAGCATCTCCTCGACGCCGCCGCGCAGCCCCATGATCATGCCGTAAGCCGTGGTGCCGGCGATCGCCGTGGCCGCCAGGGCCGCGAAGACGAGCCAGTCTTAAGGCGCTTCCCGCCGATGCCAGCGCTGGGCAAACGCCTCGGGTTCGCGCAGAGCCTGGCCAATATGCACGAAGCCGGCACGCAGCCTGGTGCGAAACATGTTGATCTCCTGTCTCAGGTGGAGTTAAGCGATCATTCCGAGAGATCAACCGGCGAGGCTATGCGGAGTTAACTTCCAAATTCACGCGGCGAAGTCTTTGATGGGAAAGGCGGCAGCCTGCGGTGACATAAAATCTTCTTTCGCCTTAGCCGGCGGGCCGTGGTAGCATACAACAAAAATAAGGGACGGATCAGCGTCGCCCCGGCATGCGGCATGGGCCGGAGCCTGTGGAGGGGATGCATGAACAGCGTTCTGAGCCTCATCCTCGGCGGCGGTCGCGGTACGCGACTCTTGCCGCTCACGCAGTTGCGCAGCAAGCCGGCCGTGCCCATCGCCGGCAAGTACCGCCTCATCGACATCCCGATCAGCAACTGCATCAATAGCGGTCTCAACCGCATTTATGTGCTCACCCAGTTTCTCAGCGTCAGCCTGCACCGGCACATCGCCAACACCTACAAGTTCGACCCATTCAGCCGCGGCTTTGTCGAAGTCCTGGCCGCGCAGCAAACCAATGAAGCCGCCGACTGGTACCAGGGCACTGCCGATGCCGTGCGGCAAAATATCCGCTACGTCCAGGAGGACTGGGCCCGCGAGGTCCTTATCCTGTCGGGGGACCAGCTGTACCGCATGGATTTTCGGGCTCTCATCAAGACGCACCGCGACAACCAGGCCGACGTGACCATTGCCGTCCTGCCGGTGTCGGAAGAACAGGTGTCGGGCTTCGGCATTGTCCGCCTGAACGATATGGGCCGAGTCATCGGCTTTGTGGAGAAACCGCAGACCGAAGCACAACTCGAACCGGTGCGCACGCCCGAGGCCTGGCTGGAGCGCCTCGGCAGCCATAGCCACGGGCGCCCCTATCTGGCCAGCATGGGCATCTACCTGTTTGACCGGGAGAAACTGATCAAGCTCCTGAATGCGCCGCCACTGGCAACGGATTTCGGCAAGGAGGTTTTCCCGCGCAGCATTCAAACGCACCGCGTGCAGGCGCATATTTTCGACGGCTACTGGGAGGACCTCGGCACCATCAAGGCCTATCACCAGTCCAACCTTGCCCTGGCCTCGAACAATCCGCCCTTCGATTTCCACAGCCCCGAAGGAATCATCTACACGCGCATGCGCTTCCTGCCTGCCTCGCGCATTAGCGACGCCAGCCTGGATCAGTGCTTGATCAGCGACGGCTGCGTCATTCTCGCCGGCACCCGGATCGAGCGCTCGGTCATCGGCGTTCGCAGCCGCATCGGCCGCAAGGCTATCATTCGTGGTTCCGTGGTCATTGGCGCCGACCGCTTCGAGACCGACGCGGAACGCGCCGACAACGAGAAGCGCGGCATTCCAAACCTGACGGTGGGTGACGGCTCCGTGATCGAAAATGCCATCCTCGACAAGGATTGCCGGATCGGCCGCAATGTGCAGATCGTCAACCGCCGGGGCGTCAAGAACGAAGAGGACGAGCGTTTCGTGATCCGCGACGGCATCGTCGTGATTCCCAAGGCGACCGTCGTGCCGGACGGCACGGTGATCTGAGCGCATGGCGGTGATTGAGTGTTTGAGGATCGCGTCATTTCAGTGCAATCGTATGCTTGCTCAGCTGTTCGTATGCCTGCTCGGTGATCAAGTAGTTGTTTTCGATACGTATCCCGCCCTGGCCGGGAATGTAGAGTCCGGGTTCAAGCGTGACGACGTCGCCGGCAACAAGGGTCTCCGTGGCGTTGCGGACCAGATAAGGGTTTTCCGGATGCGATAAGCCAAGGCCATGCCCGGCATGATGAGGGAAGTATTCAGCCACGCCGGCATCTTCAAAAACGCGGTGCACGGCCTGGTATACGGCCAAACACGCTGCTCCTGCACGTAATTGCTCTTCACCGGCAGCCATGGCCTGGGTGCACAGGTTATACATGCGGTTCTGGAACGCGTTGGCCTCTTTTCCCACGACGAGCGTGTTCGTGAAATCGCTGCGGTAGCCGGCGATGACCACGGAATAATCGAGGATAAACATGTCTCCCGGTTCGAGGACGCGCTCCGTGGGCGGGCCGCCGCGCCTTTCAGGTCCCGGCGAGACGGCGAAATCGCCGTAGACGATCACGGCATGGCCCGCTTCCTGAATGCAGGCGCTATTGACGCCGCAGTACACATCCAGCTCCGTCATGCCGGGCTTGATATGGGCGCGCGCCCAGGCGTGCCCGGCCTCGGTGGCGCGCATGCACTGGCGCAAGACCTCGATTTCGTCCGGGTCCTTGCGGCGGCGCATGGCGGCGATGGTATTGATCAGGATGGCGGCATACGGATCGCCGACCCGGTCGTGGATGCGCAAGCCTGTGCCGTCGGGGTTCACTCGTTCCAGAGGAGCGAGCTGGCGCGGTCCGTGGGCGGGCGATTGGCCATCGTACCAGGCGACGACGCGCCGGCTGTCCACATGCGCCTGCTCCACCGAGGCGGGCATGCGGTTGTCGTGAATAAGGGTCGCATGGCCGTCCTTGCGGAGCAGCAAGTAACCGCCGAAACCTCCGCCCAGGCTGAAAGGATCGACAAAGAAATTGGCCAGGTAGATGAGGTGAATAGGGTCCGCCAGGCGGATATGATCGCTGTCGGGCTTCGGATCGAGCTCTTGCCATAATCGTAACCGGCGCTGCCGGCAGCCTTCTGCGGTTAACATTGCGGACGACTCCTTGCTCACGGGTCAGGAGCCAGTAGTCAGTAGTGGAAAGTAACTGATTGGCCTTTGCTACTGGCTACTGGCTACTGACCACCGACTCGCTTTTTGCGTCTGGCTGACTAATAATCTCTTGGTACCCGACGTTGTGCATTCGGCGTTTTCTGCGGTGGGTATTATATGGCCTATGAATCGCTGGCGGCCTTCCTGGAGGAGTTGGAAGCGGAAGGACAACTCGTCCGGATCCGTGCCGAGGTCGATCCCATCCTCGAGATCAGCGAGATCACCGATCGCATCAGCAAGGCGCACGGCCCCGCTCTGTTATTCGAGAACGTGCGCGGCTCGCGCTTTCCGCTGGCCATCAATGTGCTCGGCTCGGAACGCCGCATGGCCAAGGCGCTGGGCGTCAAGAACCTGGATGAGGTCGCCGAGCGCATCGCCGAGATGATCAAGCCGGATATCCCCGATAGCTTCCTCGGCAAGGTGAAAATGGTGCCCATGCTCGCCAGGCTGGGCAGCATTCCACCCAGGACCGTGCGCACGGGGCCATGCCAGGATGTAGTTTTGACCGGCGACCAGATCGATCTGACCCAACTGCCCGTCATCCAGTGCTGGCCGGAGGACGCCGGCCGCTTCATCACGTTTGGTCAGGTCTTCACGCGTAATCCGGAAACCGGCGACCGCAATGTCGGCATGTATCGCCAGCAGCTCATGGACCGCCGGACCACGGCCATGCACTGGCACCCGCATCATGACGGCTGCCAGCATTTTCTCATGCACAAGCGCCTGGGGACGCGGATGCCGCTGGCCATCAGCCTTGGCGGCGATCCAGTCTATCCGTACATGGCGACCGCGCCGCTGCCGCCGGCAACCGACGAATGCCTGTTCGGCGGCTTTCTGCGCGGCAAGCCGGTCGAGCTGGCTAAATGCAAGAGCATCGATCTGGAGGTGCCCGCCGGCGCCGATTTTGTGATCGAAGGCTACCTTGACCCGGCGGAGCCGCTCGTCACCGAGGGCCCCTTCGGCGACCATACCGGTTTCTACAGCCTGGCGGACCAGTTCCCGCTCTTTCATGTGACCGCCCTGACGCATCGCGCCAATCCGATCTACCCGACCACCATTGTCGGCAAGCCGCCCCAGGAAGATTGCTACATGGGCAAGGCCACGGAACGGCTGTTCCTGCCGCTCATCAAGCTGTTCATTCCCGAGGTCGTCGATTACGACCTGCCCTGGTTTGGCGTCTTTCACAATTTTGCCTTCGTGTCGATTCGCAAGCGCTATCCGCAGCACGCCCGCAAGGTGATGTCGGCCATCTGGGGACTGGGCCAGATGATGTTCAGCAAGATCATCGTCATCGTGGACGAGCACGTGAACGTGCACAACCACGAAGAGGTCTGGTTTCACGTGGGCGCCAACGTGCATCCGGGCCGCGACGTGGTTTTCAACCAGGGTCCCACCGACTTGCTCGATCACGCCGCGCCGGTAAGCTGCGTCGGCCACAAGATGGGCATCGACGCCACGCGCAAACTTCCGGAGGAGGGGCACCCGCGCGAGTGGCCGGGAGAAATGCTGATGTCGCCGGAGGTCATTGAAAAGGTAAGCCGGCGCTGGCAGGAGTACGGGATCGGCGCGGACCCGGGGCCGGTTGGTCGCGGACATCACGGACAAAAGCGCGTATGACGACCTCCGCTAAGCTTCTAGAGACGAACGCGAAGCCGCAAGCGGCGACGGACCACGTTCTCGACAAGCGGGAGACGCGCATTCGCCGCATGTTCGGCGCTATTGCGCCAAGCTATGACTTACTCAATCACCTGCTTAGCTTCAATATTGATAAGTACTGGCGCTGGCGGACCACGCGCCTGGTGCCCCCGCAAGGTAGCGACCCCATCCTCGACCTATGCACCGGCACGGGTGACCTGGCGCTGGCGTACGATCGTGCGGCAGGAGGGAACGTGCCGATCGTCGGCGCGGATTTTTGCCATGAGATGCTGGTACGCGCCGTCGCCAAGACCGATAAACGGCAAGCTTCCGAGCGCGTGCGTTATCTGGAGGCGGATGTTCAGAGGCTGCCCTTTCCCAATGATTCCTTTCAGATCTCTACCGTGGCGTTCGGGCTTAGGAATGTCACCGACACGGACCGCGGCATCGCCGAGATGGTGCGCGTCACCCGGCCGGGAGGCAAGGTGGCGATCCTCGAATTCTCCCAGCCGCGCGGCCGGCTGTTCGGCCGGCTCTACCGCTTTTACTTCCGCCACATCCTGCCGCGGCTGGGCCAGGCCATTTCCCGCAGCAAGGACAACGCCTATCACTATCTACCGGCCAGCGTGCTGGAATTTCCCGATGGCGAGGCCCTGGCCGAGCGTCTCCGCGGCCACGGACTCACCCTGGTACACTGGCGGGTCTTCACGTTCGGGATCGCGACCCTGTACGTCGGCACCAAGCCATGAGAGAATGCACCCTATGACCAAGCAAGCCTCTCTCCTGGTCCGGGCAGCGCGCGGCGAAGCTATCGAGCGACCGCCGGTCTGGGCCATGCGTCAAGCCGGCCGCTGGGATCCGGACTTCCAGCGCCTGCGCGGCGGACATACGTTTTACGATTTTTCCGAGAATGTGGAGCTGGCCGCAAAGGCGTCGCTCTTGCCGCGGCGCTTTGGCGTCGATGCCACTATTCTCTTTTACGACATCACCACGCTCGCCGTCGCCATGGGCTTGCCCTTTACCCTGCAGCCCACGCAGGGCCCCGTGCCGGACCAGCCCGTGCGGACCCTGGGCGATGTGGAGCGCCTTGAGGCCAGGCCCGACCCGCAGCGGTTCCAGCATATCCGCGATCTGCTCCAGCGCGTGCGTGAAGAATTACGCGGCGAGCTGCCCGTGGTGGTCTTCGCCGGCGCACCATTCACCCTGGCAACTTACTGCATAAACACCGGAAAAAATGTCGCGGCCACGCGCACCTTTATCCAGGAAAGCCCGGCCGTTTGGCAAGCGCTGCTCGATCGCTTGACGACGGCGACCATTCATTTCCTGTCCACGCTTACCAAAGACGGCGCCAACGTTTACCAGTTGTTCGATTCCTGGGCCGGCATGCTGTCCCGCGAGGAATACGGCCTGTGGGCGCAGCCGCGGCACGAAGCCATATTCGCTGCGGTACGCGAAGTGCCGCGCATTTTGTTTGTCAAGGAATGCCCGTATCTTGACCTCATGGCTAGTTCCCAGGCGGATGTGATCAGTCTCGGCTGCCGGCACGATCTGGCATCTGCACGGCAGCAGTATCCGCATCTGGTCTTTCAAGGCAACGTGGACGAGGCCTTGCTGCGAACCGGAACTCCTCAGGAAGTGTTCGAAGCGACCCGCCAGTGCGTCATGGCAGGGGGAGGACAGCGGCACATCGTAAACCTGAGCCATGGCCTGGACCGCTCCACGCCGGTCCCTAACTTTGAAGCTTTCCTGTGTGCAGCTAAAAGCTTATCTGACTGGAATCGTATCGCACCGGGTTCCCCAAAATGAGTTTGCCACTTTGCCAACTAGTTTGCCACGGTTGGCAAACTCGAGTCCAGAGTCCAGAGTCCAGACCGAGCTATCCACGGGCATAAGGACTTGCGTGACGAAAAAAAATGAGTTTGCCACTTTGCCACGTTTTTGAGCCGGGGGGTTCTAGTTCCTGCTATTGCCGAGCAATCCGGAACGCAGCAGGAAATAGATCAGAGTTAGAACACTGCTGAGGGTCGCGGCGACATAGGTCAAGGCGGCGGCGTTGAGGACGCGGGCCACGACCACCTCCTCTTCTGGCGACACCAGACCGTTGCTTACCAGGGCCAGGCGTGCGCGGCGGCTGGCATCGAATTCAACCGGCAAATTGACCAGCTGAAACAGCACCACCCCCGAGAACAGCACGATGCCGGCAAGCACCAGGTGGAAGGAATGCATCAGGAAGCCGACCACCAGAATAAGCCAGGACAAGTTGCTGCCCACGCTGGCCAACGGCACCAGGCCATTGCGCATCAGCAGGAGGGGATAGCGATCGGCGTCCTGGATGGCGTGGCCGGCTTCATGCGCCGCGATGCCAAGTGCGGCCAGGGACCGTCCGGCGTAAACCTGTGGACTGAGCCGCAGCAGGTGCTGCCCGGGGACATAGTGATCGGACATGAAGCCGTCTACCGGCTCGATAGCGACACCCGGAACGCCGGCGGAATGGAGGATGGCAGCCGCTCCCTGAGCGCCGGTGTAGCCGCTTTGCGCCGGGATGCGGCTGGCTTCCTGGTAAGCGCGTTGCACGCGAAACTGAGCCCACAGGGCAAGCAAGATGCCCGGCGCGAGGATCAGGAAATACAAGGGATCAAACCACAACATGACATGCCTCTCTGTTCCAAACGAAGCAGGACCGGAAACTGCTCCTGAACAACGCAAAACCTCTTGAACGAGGTGCTGGTCGCTGCTGACAACTAATTATAGGCGCATCAAGCAACGGCATTGTGCCTGGAGGACACTTGGTCGGCTGAACAAACGCAACGGAGATCCCGGGCTATCTCGAACGCATTGAAGACGGGCGGAATTTCACAGCGTATCCGTTGCTTCGCTGGCGATGGGCTGAAACCAACCTTTCACAGGACAGTCGAGCAGCCAATTCACGACGCCTTCATTGTGCGGCGCCTCTTGCTTTCGCAACAGGTATTGTCCGGCAGCCAGACGCTCGATTTCAAATCTTTGCCCGGCACGGATCCGGTCGCGTCGCCGCAGTTCCGCAGGCAGCAGAATGTGGCCCTTGTTAGATACGACGGTCTTCATTTGGTCACCGCATTCAGGAAGGTTCTTCTTATCGCGTTGAGGTGTCGAGAATCGTCAGGCCAACGATCTGCTTGCCGCGACGATGCACGATAATGCCGTCTTCGCGCATTTCGCTGTCGCTGGCGCGTTGCGGGCGCCGGAAACTGATGTAGAGGACATCTGCTTCAGAATCAAAGTCCAACCACATCTGCCTGGGCTGGAAAACGAACGAGCTGCGGGACCGCTCGCAGAATCCGCCTGAAATCCTTGGATTGCAGTTGGGGCATGGCTTGTTCTTCTTGTTAGCTTTGCAGACTGATTCAGAACTCCATCCGCCGCAGCGCGCCCGCGCCCATCCTCAATGGCAACAGCACCGCAACGCCGCCGAGCAGCAGACCTCCGGCCAGGCCCGCTGCCACCCAGAGCCATGCCGTTTCGCTCCAGCGGGGATCCATCAAGCGGTCGGTCGCTATCAAGAGGTGATAGGGCAAGGCCATCATGGCGATGACGGCGAGCAAGAACAGCAGACCGGACACCAGGTTCAAGGTGCCGCCGAAGCCGACGGCGATCTTGGATGGATCGCTCTCCCGAAAGTTGGGAATGCAGGCGCCGACGCCGACGCTGAGTCCGCTCAGTCCCGCGGCCACGACAATGACCGTCACGGCGTGCAAGGCGATGCCGATCCAACCGACGTTGAGAAGGATGTCGCTGAAGATCACCAGCGCCTCGGCGACGAGCGTGGCGCCCATGGCGGAGAAGGCAAATTTACCCCACAGCAGCCGCTCGCGCCGCAACGGCAGCAGCCCGAGGATCCAGAACTTGCGTCCCTCCAGACTCAACAAAGGATAGATAAAGCGTCCTGTATAAGCGCAGAGCAGAAACGAGGTCGCTGTCAAGTTCAAGAGACTGACGCCGTTCTGGTAGGCGCGGCCGATGTCCTGATTGTAAAAGCGCCGCGTGTTGGCGGTGTAGAAGGTCACCAGGGCGGCGAAGATGAGGATTTGCGCCCATTGCGCAGGGTCGCGGCGAAAGGTGCGAAAGTCCTTGATGATGAGCAGCCGCGTCTGGGCGTGCAGGAAGGCCAGCGTGCCGGCAAAGGCATGATCGAGCCAGGCGCCGCCGTACCTGCGGCGGAGCGTGCCGCCGGTCGCCAGGCGGTTGAAGCCGCGCCGGTAGAGCCGCCGCGCCGTCCAGGCGGCCACGACATAGAGAAAGAGCCCGTTGCTCCACACCAGGGCCAGCGGATAGGCGGCCTCGGCGGCATCGCCGCGCGCCGCCGCCGCCAGCCCCTGCGCCATCCAGTGGCTGGGCAGCAGCGGTCCCTTGGCAAACATCAGGTGCCCGAAAATTCCCTGGACGGCATCGGGATCCGCCATGGCTTTGCGCGCCGCCACACTGAGGCGATAGAACCAGAACACCAGCGCCACAGTCAAGAGCGCACAGGCCAGTCCCAGCACCTGCTTGCGGCGGTGGGGCACCAGGTTGACGATCAACAAGCAGAACAGCGCGCCTAACGAACCGGGCAGCAGCACGAAACCAAAAAAGAAGAGCGGCAGGAAGGCATAGAAGATCCACGGCACGCCGTAGACCCACCCATAGGCTAGCAAGATGGGACTGCCCAGCAAGATAAAGGCGTAGCTGCTGAAGG
>DASZFN010000239.1:0-3581 GCA_035939715.1 Gemmataceae bacterium
AACACCTCCGGGTGTTCGGCCACGTCGGCTTTTTTTTACCACCGGTGGCGCGCGACTGTCGCGACCACAGAGGAGGAAATCGATGACTAAGTCCAATTCAACCATGGCGCAACGAATCGCCGAGGCCGCCATTGCTTTCGAGCAGCGGCGCACCGGCAACCACGTTCCCAAATGGGTGACCGTCGTCCTGAGCGAGGGCACGCTGGTCATCACGCTGCACGAAGCCTTGTCGCCGGCCGAGAAGGCCCTGGCCAAGAGTCCAGCGGGCGCCGCTCAGGTGCAGGAGTTTCACCGGCAGCTGTTTGCCAATTCTTCCGACGCGTTCCGGCAGGAGATCAAGAAAATCACCGGCATGGAAGTGCGTGAGGCAACCGCGGAAGTGGAGCCGACAACCGGCGTCGTCGTGCAAGCGTTCACGACCGGCGCCGTGGTCCAGGTATTCCAGCTTGCCGGCCGCATCCCCACGGAAACGTGGACTGCGGGGGGACCAGACGGCGCGACGGGGCATGCCAGCTCGCGTGACGGCGCCATAGCCCAATAATTGAGGCGCTTTGAAATGTTTTTACCAAGCGTGCAAGTAGAGCACGTGCATTCCTCTGAGGCGGTTGCTGCGCGGCAGCTTGCGCTATCCAGCCCCATCCCGTGGGAAGAAGCCTACAAATTCTTGCGGGAGATCGAGGCGCACTTGCAGTTGCTGCAAGACCATCCCCAGTGCCGGGAGGGGCCGGTGCGTCTTCTTATCGAGAGGATGCCCGACACTCTCAAGGCGCTGAGGCAGGTCCATGAAGAGCTGGATAGACGGGTTAGCAAACGGACCGCCGAGCTTTTCGAGGCCAATGCGGCGCTGAAGGAGCAGGTCATTGCCAGCGCCCAGGCCGAGCGGCGTCTGGCAGCGGAACACGCCGTGGCGCGGATCCTGGCAGAGTCGAGCAAGCTTAGCGAGGCCGCGCCGAGAATTCTTCAGGCCATTTGCCAAAGCCTGTCCTGGCAAGTCGGGGCATTTTGGAGGCTCGACGCGGCGGGCGAGCTGCTCCGCTGCATCGAAGTCTGGCATGCGTCGGCCGTCGATATCTCCAGGCTTGAACAGGTCAGCCGGCAACGCACCTACGCAAAAGGTACGGGGTTGCCGGGCGCCGTGTGGGCCGCGGCCGGCCCACGCTGGATCCCCGACGTGACCTGGGACCCCAACTTTTCGCGCGCCCCGATCGCTGCCAGGGAAGGGCTGCACGCGGCGGTCGGCTTTCCGATCCACAACGGCAGCGAGTTCCTCGGCGTCATGGAGTTTTTCAGCCGGGAGATCCGCCAACCCGATCCCGAGCTCCTGCAGATGATGACCAGCATCGGCAGCCACATCAGTCAGTTCATCGATCGCCGCAAGGCCGAGAAATCGTTATTCCTCAAACAAGCAGAAATCGATATTGCCCAAAGAATTCAACAGGGCTTGCTCGCCAAGGCCGTGCCCACGCTGGGCGGCTTCGAGATTGCCGGCATCTGCCATCCGGCGATTGAGACGGGCGGGGACTACTTCGACTTCTTCCCGCTGCCGGGCGCCTGCCAGGGCATCGCCATCGCGGACGCGAGCGGGCATGGACTCGGTCCCGCCCTCCTGATAACCGAGACGCGCGCCTACCTGCGTGCCCTGGCCTTGACCAACGCCGACATCGGCCGCATCGCCACGCTCGCCAACCGCCGCCTCGTGGAAGATCTTGGCGGCGACAACTTCGTCACCCTCCTGCTCGCGCGACTCGACCCCCGTACTCATTCCCTGGAGTACGTCGGTTGCGGCCACCCGAGCGGCTGCGTTTTCGATTCCTCGGGCCGTGTCAGGGCGTTGCTGGAAAGCGCCGGTCCGCCTCTGGGAGTTGTCGCGGAGAGCGACTTTCCCATCGCCCCCGCGATCACCCTCCAGCCCGGCGACCTGGTCCTCTTTCTCACGGACGGCGTCCTTGAGGCACGGGCGCCGGACAATACCGCGTTCGGTTTCAAACGGGCGATCGAGGTGGTCCGCGCGTGCCGCAGTGATAGTGCGGCCCAGATTGCCAACAATCTTTATGACGCCGTGCGGGCTTTCTCCCTCCATGAGCCGCAGGTTGATGACATCACCGTGGTGGTCATCAAGCTAGAGCTGATTTGTTGACCGAAAGGAAGTCGTCATGGCAAAGCATCCAGCAAACATCGTGGTCGAAGCCGACGAGGTCCTGATCGCGGATCCTCGGGGCAGTCTAACGCCTGCACAGTGGGTGGACCAAAAACTGCTCGGGGTGCTGGGAAGCTGTTCCAGGAGTCTTCATGCAGGCAGCCGGCAGGCTGAAAGACAAACGACCGGGCCTTTGCTCGGGGCCGGCGTGGGTCATTAACGGCGCCTTGTGTCCGTGTTCTGAGAGAGGAATACCATGTTCACGTTTCTTAAGCGATCATTAATGTTCCAACGAGCGAGATGGCGATGGCTCCACGGGCGCTGCCCACGGTGCAACCGCAATCTCTACTCTGTGTTTGCTTACTACATGGCCGACCATCCCAACTGCTCTGTTTGTAAGGGCGAAACCGAGACGGACGTGCGTGTGTGGCACACCTACAGAGCACTACGCCCTGCGACGAGCGCCCCGGTGGCGGAAGTAAAGGTGTGAAGCGGAGAACCTCAACACTAACCCACAAGGAGGTCATAACCATGACCGTGGCAGTACGAACGCAGAAGGACGACCACAGAAAGAGCGAACCAGGAAGATCCGACCAGGGTAACTCGACGACCGTTGACCGCAAGGTCCTTATCGAGGGCCTCAATGACGATCTGGCCGGGGAGTATCAAGCCATCTTGATGTACACCCATTACTCGGCCAAGCTCACCGGTCCGTACCGCCGGGAACTGCGCGCTCTCTTCCAGGCCGAGATAGCGGACGAGCAGGGCCACGCGCAATTCCTCGCGGATAAGATCGCGGCCCTGGGCGGCGAACCGACTACCCGACCCCGGCCGGTGCCGCCCGCCAACCAACCGCGGCAGATGCTGGAGCACGCCCTGGCAGCCGAAGGACAGGCCATCACGGGCTACAACCAGCGCCTGCGCCAGGCGGAAGGCTTCGGCGACTTCGGCCTCAAGGTGGATCTGGAAAATCAGGTCGCCGACGAGACCCGGCACAAGGAAGAACTCGAACGCATCATCGCCGGCTGGGACGAACGCTGATCGACGATCTAGAGTCTGGCGGGCGGCGTGGCGGACGTTCCGCGAGGGGGTCAACTTCTTGCCGGCGCTCGTCTTGGAGAAGCAACAACACCGTCAAGATGGCCAAGGTGCCGAACATGGCTACGAAGATGGCCATCGCAAACCGTTAAAATCCCCAGGAAATTGCCCTGGGCGGGCAAGACGGCCAGCCACTCTCCCCCCCTGGGTTCCGCCGCCGCTCCGCCAATGTGATATGTGATTGGCGGGCGGACGGATGGCGTCAGACCCGGACGGACGGCATCAGACCCCCGGCTCAAAAAAACGTGGCAAACTGGCAATCTCAATCTGTTTCGCTTGCATTCCTGATTCCGAGACGTACAATATTGACAGCAATTGGGGCCAGCTTGAACTCTCAATCGGTTTC
>DASZFN010000240.1:0-12248 GCA_035939715.1 Gemmataceae bacterium
TCGCGTATCGGCGTGGCTGCGATCCGGCGTCCGTAGATGGCTTGCTGCACGAAGCGCAGCAGCGTGTGCATGAAGCTGACTATGGTCACCACGATCGCAACATACCAGTAGCGCCAGTTCACGGCAAAACAGTTGCGGACGAGCAAGCGCATCCAGGCGAAAAAGTCACACCCCTGCCACATGCGCGGGGCCCATTCCGTCTTGGGCGCAGGCCGTGCTTTCGGCGCAGCTTGCTGGACTGTCTGACTTGTCATTGAGGCGTTCCACCTGCTTGCAGCCGGATAGGTCTTAGCCAAAGTTGGGGAAACTGTCCTCGCTGGGCGACGGCCTTCCCCCGATTGGCACGTGAAGTTTACACCTGCTTGGGAAGTGGCGTGTGTGTGTCGGAGCGCAATGCAATCCTTTAACCTCTTGGCCAATTAGACTTACGCTTGGGCCTTTCTAACGCTTCGCGCAGCTTATACACTCCACGGCCATCTTGGCGTCCCCCAATATAGAGTATGCGCCAATTTATGCCAGGTGGGCATGGTACAATTTCCGCTCAATTTCCTTTTTGAGGACTTCGCCAGGTTCTTCGGAGCCCGCAACGATCAATGGTGTTGCTTCTGTCAAGAGCAATCTGCGGGATCAGCCGGATTCTTTGGCAAAGTGGCAAACTCAAACGGCTAGCTCTCCGGACGATATTGAGGCGGTAGGTGGCCTTGGCCGGGCTGATGGCCCAGGTGACGGGCACCTTGAAGTTATTCCGAGGCGACTGGTATGCGTTTACAGCTCTGCGCCGAAGGGAAGCGTGAGCGTCAAGAGCTCGCCAAGGGCTTTGCCGAGCTGTTCCGCGGCAAAGCGCGTGTGTTTGCGGAGTTTCATCAGTTCGGGCGCCAGGCCTGGCCAGCGCAACAGTGTGGCGGCGAGCTTCAACGCAGAAACGCGCCCGCCGGAGAGGAGCGAAACCAGCTGAGGAGAAAGGGCGGACGTGACTTCATCGGAAATCACGCGCAGACAGCCAAAGGGCACGTCGTGCTTGGCACAGAGCCTGGCCACCGAGGCCGACTCCATATCCACGGCCAGCGCCTTGAACTTTTTGAAAAGCGCTTCCTTGATGTCGGCGTTGCCGACCAGTTTGCCTGACGTAACGATCCGGCCGCGCTGCAGGGACGGACGCCATTCACCCGCCGGCAATTCCCCCGGCCACGTGACCGGCCAGCGCTTGCCGTTCAGGTCGCCAATCTCCGTCGCCAGAACCACATCGCCGATCTTGACGCCGTCCTGCAACGCACCGGCGAAACCGGCCGAGAGAATGACGCGCGGCTGGTAGGGCACATTGCCCAGCACCGGTTTGCTCAGCAGCCAGTTGAGCGCCGCCTCGGTGCGCGCCTGGCCAATACCCGTTTCCAGGACCAGAACCGTCAGCCACGCCGGCCCGCAGAACCGTGCCCAGCAGGGCGCGCCCGGAAAGCGTTGTTGAGGATGAAACTCTCTCAAGAAAGGTTGCGACTCGCGGCGCAAGGCGAAGAGAATGCAGGGATCGGTGAAGGAGAGGTCGGTCACTTATCATGTCAGTAGTCAGTAGTCCGTAGCCAGTAGCGTGTGCTACTGACTACTGACTACTGACTACTGACCCCTTAAGTCAGTTGCCACATCAACATCTTCAAGCTATCGCCGAGCTTCTTGTTCACGCCAAGGGCGGCGGAAGGCTCGTAGCCGCAGTGCACCATGCAGTGTTCGCAACGGGGATCCTTGCCGTAACCATAGCTGTTCCAGTCGGTGTCGTCCATGAGGCCGCGGAAGGTGGCGTGGTGCTCGTCGGTGATGAGGTAGCACGGCCCCTTCCAGCCCTTGACGTTGCGCGTCGGATTGCCCCAGGCCGTGCAGGTGAGCTCGCGTTTGCCGCTCAAGAACTCCAGGTAGATTGGCGAGGACGCCATGCGATATTTCTTGAGAAGCTGTTCGGCCTCATGGAACTTGGCGCGGATGTCGTCGCGCGTCAGAAAGATCTGGGCCGCGCCCTCGGGATTGGTCTCCTGCACGGCGGTGTAGCCGTAGGCCGGGGAGAGCATGAAGCCGTCCACACCGAGCTTGGTCAGGAAAGCGTAGAGCTGATCGATCTCGTCGATGTCGGTCTCCTTGTAGACGGTGGTATTCGTGCACACGAGGAAGCCGGCTTTCTTGGCCGCCTTGATGCCTTCCACAGCGGCGCGGAACACGCCTTTTCTTTCCACGGCCAGATCGTGCGTCTCCTCGAGCCCGTCCAGGTGCACGTTGAAGAAAAAGCGGCTGGTCGGCTTGAACTCGTGCAGCCGTTTCTGGATGAACATGCCGTTGGTGCACAGGTAAATATGCTTGCGGCGTTTGAGGATGTCGTGAACCAGCCGGCCGATTTCGGGATAGATCATCGGCTCGCCGCCGCAGATGCTGACGATGGGGGCGCCGCATTCGTCCACGGACTCCAGGCACTCCTCGACCGTCAATTTTTCCTTGATGCTCTCCGAGTATTCCCGGATCCGCCCGCAGCCCGTGCATGTCAGGTTGCAGGCGTGCAGCGGCTCCAGCATGAGCACCAAGGGGAAACGCTTCTCACCGGAGATCTTTTTCTTGGCGATATACGTCGCCATGCTGGTCGCCAGAGTCAGGGGGAAACGCATGGCTTGGATCCTTTCAAGGGAATGAGGACAGAGTGCGGAGGTCGGAGTGCCTAGCGCCGAGTACACAGTACTCGCTACTCGCTACTCACCACTTCGTACTTAGTACTCAGTACTCGGTACTCAGTACTAGCCAGCTCGCCGTCCGCATCCAGCAAATTTTCGTTCTCCAACTTCCCGTGCCCCGCCCTCAGCGGCAGACCGACCGCCGCGGCATAGCGGGCTAGCGCCATAAGCGGGAAGTAAAGGGAATACATGTGGTACTTCAAATAAAACACCTTGGGGAATCCGGTCCCCGTGAAGTGGTCCTCGTGCCAGGTGCCGTCGGTCTGCTGGGTCAGGAGCAAATAGTCGATGCCTGCGCGGACCGCCTCGCTATGTGCTTCTCCCGCCGCCAGCAAGGCGAGCAGCGCCCAGGCAGTCTGCGAGGCGGTCGGCGTGCCCTGGCCGGCCAGGGACGGATCGTCGTAGCTGCGACAGGTTTCGCCCCAACCGCCGCCCGGCTGCTGGACCTGCTTCAACCACTGGACCGCCTTGCGAACCATGGGATGGCGCATGTCAAAACCGATGCTGCGCAAACCGGTCAATACCTGCCAGCTTCCGTAGATGTAATTTACGCCCCAGCGGCCCAGCCAGGCGCCACTGGGTTCCTGGCGCGACTTCAGGAACGCCAATGCGCGGGCCACTTGCGGGTGCTCGGTGCGGTAGCCGTAATAACCCAGGGCCTCGAGCACGCGGGCGGTAATGT
The DNA here is from genome assembly GCA_035939715.1 of Gemmataceae bacterium. Classification (GTDB taxonomy): domain Bacteria; phylum Planctomycetota; class Planctomycetia; order Gemmatales; family Gemmataceae; genus DASZFN01. The sequence continues at coordinate 3,385 of DASZFN010000240.1, forward strand.
CCGGGCAGCTCGGATCGAGCATGGCATTGTGGTCGGCGAACGGAACCCGGGTGAGCACTTCATGGTCGTTGTCCCGGTCGAAAGCTGCCCAGCCGCCGTCGCGGTTCTGCATACCCAGGAGCCAGCGCAAGCCGCGCTCCGCAGCCGGCCGCCCGCGTGGATGAGACGCCTGTCCGGTTTTGGCCAGTGCCGTCAACACCATGGCGGTGTCATCCACGTCCGGGTAAAAGCCGTTGCGGTACTCGAAGAACCAACCGGCAGGTTCCAGTCCGGGGTTCATCTTGCTCCAGTCGCCCGGCTGCCTGACCTCGCGCTCAAAGAGCCACTGCGCCGCATTTTGAACGGCCTCGTCACGCCCGCACAGCCCGGCATCCGCCAGAGCGATCAGCGTCAGGGCCGTGTCCCAGACCGGCGAAAAGCACGGCTGGATGCGCAAGGTCTCTTCTTCCTCGATCATCAGGTTATCGAGTTGTTTCAGGGCCCAGTGCATTTCCGGAGAATCATCGGCATAGCCCAGGCAGTGCAGACTGATAATGGTGTAGATAATCGGTGGGTAGATGGCGCCCACGCCGTCGCTATCTTGAAAGTGCTGGAGCAGCCAGGCGTGGGCTTTCTTTAACGAGACGGCGCGCAGCCAGCCCAGGGGGGACAGTTGAAAGCGAAACGGAAAGACGCGATTGGTTCCCTCGGGATCCCTGTCGTCGTCCGCCGGCAGCCCCCATTTAACGCGACCCTTGCCGGGACCAAGCAGCTTGAGGACCTGATCGAGGACGAGGAAGAGGTTCGTCCAGCTCAGCCAGCGTTGCGTCGGCGGATGGGGCCAGCGCGGCGTCTCGGGCGGTTCCAGAAAAAGCTCGCGAATGCCCAGTTCCAGCGGCAGTTGCCGGCTTGGTTTGTGCGCGTAGAAGATGCTGAGCGGGATCACAATCGTACGCGTCCAGCTCGACATCGCATAGATGTTGAAGTAGGCCCAGCGCGGCAGCAGCATCATCTCCGGCGGCACGGCCGGGCAGTTGGCGTAGGGAAACTGCCCCAGCAGGGCCAGGTAGAACTGCGTGAAGCTGTTGCAGCGCGCGGCTCCGCCCAGGGCGCGGATGACATCGCAGGCCTGGTGCATGTAAGCAGCGGCCGGATCGTGACCGGCGAGCTTCAGCGCGAAATAAGCTTTGACGGAAACGCTCAGATCGGCAGGCCCGTCGGGATAATTGTTCCAACCGCCCCCGGGCATTTGCTGCGTGAGCAGATAGCGGGCAGCCTTGGCCACGCGTTCGTCGCGCTCGCGGCCCAGGAACGCCATGAGCAAAATGTATTCGGACTCCAGGATCGTGTCGCCTTGAAGCTCGCCGACCCAGTGGCCGTCCGCGGCTTGTCGATCGAGAAGGCAACGCCGGGTTCGCTCCAACGCGGTGAAGAGGAGAGGTTCGTGGCCCTTACCATGGTGGGAACCGTTGGCCGACAGGCGACGGAGACTTGGCAAAACGGCGGGTGATCCTTCCACGGAACTCCTTTCCACGGTTGAGAAACCACTACCGAATGAGCGAGATGCCTGCAACATTTTTTACTGTACAAAGTTGCTGCGAATAGGTGCAAGAGGAAGTTCGGGGGAAAAACACCGTAAACGCACAGAAAAATGGGTTGTCATGCTTCTCACTCATCCCCTGTGGGCAGCTGCCAGGAATGTCGCTTTGGAGAATGACCGCGGACTGCGTGGATTACGAAGAATGTAGGGGCGCGGGCAGCATTGCAACCCGAAGCGCCAGCGAGGGCCCCTCGCTGGCGCTTCGGGTCATAATGCTGCCGAATCGCGCGCTGATATAGCAAATTGCACCGCCTTCATGCCATAATCGCCGCTCTCGTGCCTCATATCGGCGGCACCTGGCCCAACATGGTCGCGACGATTACGGACGGCGTCGTCGACCGGAACGACGGACAGCGAAGGAGACACGCCCCACATGTCAAGGACGACACTCTGCGTGGTCACGGCCGCGCTGTTGAGTCTTGTTTCCATCGGCCTGATGCTCGGCCGCTACCGGCTTTTCGGCGACGAAGTAAAGGTGCCGCTGGGCCCGGGGACCTGGAAGGTGAGCTTCCTCATCCACGGTAAGACTACGGGGAGCGACGCCCGGCTGATCACCGGGCTGCCGCTCGATTTCGGCCGGCAGCATATCTGGAAAGAGGACTGCCGCAGCAACGAGCTGCTGCCCAAGCCGCCGGACGCCAAGCATCCCGAACGCCATCACGTGCTCTGGTCGGCGCGGGCCGGCAGCGGGCGCGGGCCGTTTCGCGCCCTGTACCAGTTCTATTGCTCCGTGGACTTTCACTCTCCCACGGCGTCCATGTCCCGCATGGCCCGAGCACTCTACGCTCCGCCTGAACCCGGCACGCTCCTGGACAGCGAGCCGCGCGTGGAAAGCAGCCATGCGGAGATCACATCGCTCGCGCACCAATTGACCGCCGGCCTCGACGAGCCGCCGGACCGGATGAAGGCGCTCTATCAATATGTCGCCCAGGAGATTGCCAACGAGCCGCACACGACCGGCCCCGCCCTGACCGCCCTGGACTGCTTGCGGAACGGCAGCGGCAACGCCGACGCCAAAAGCCGGCTGCTCGTCGCTTTGTGCCGCAACCGCGGCATCCCCGCCCGGCTGGTCACCGGCCTCGCCCTCAAACAAGGTCATGAGCAAAACGCGCATACCTGGGTCGAGGCCTGGGTCAATCACCACTGGCAATCGCTGTGCCCGTTCTACCACCATCTCGGCCGCGTGCCGGCTTCCTATGTCGTCTTCGAGTTTGGCGATGTGCCGCTCGTTCGGGGCCGGGAGATCCGCGACGTCAGTTATGCGTTCCTGGTCGAGAAACCGGAGCTCGATGCCGGTCAGGGCAGCGGCACCGACTCGACCCTGCGCCACGTCGTCAATCGCCTGTCGCTGTTCGCGCTGCCGCCCGCTGAACAAAGGCTGGTCGAATTTCTGTTGTTGCTGCCGATCGCGGCACTGATGGTATGCATCTATCGGAATGTCATCGGCCTGGAAAGCTTCGGTACCTTTGCGCCGGCGCTGGTTGGTCTGGCGTTTCGCGACCTGGGCAGCTTGCCGGGCATCCTCGTGTTCCTGTCCATCGTTCTCGCCGGCTGGCTGATGCGCAAGGCGCTCGATCACTTCCATCTGCTTCAGGTGCCGCGTAAATCGATCATGTTGAGCCTCGTCGTGATCCTGCTGATCTCGGCCATCGTGGCCGCCAACCTCAACGATTTGCCGGCTACGAAGTACATCTCGCTTTTCCCAATGGTCATTCTCACCGGCATGATTGAGCGCTTCTGGACCCTCGAAACCGAGGACGGCGCTTCTTCGTCCTTCAAGACGCTGCTAGGGACGCTCATTATTGCGGCCAGCATTAGCCTAGTGCTCAGCCTGCATGCCCTAGTGCGGCACATGTTTCGCTATCCGGAGACGCTTGGCCTCATCATGGCCGGCCAGCTTCTCATTGGCCGCTATACCGGTTACCGGCTTTCGGAGTTGTTTCGCTTCAGGGATTTTCTTGATGAGTCAGTAGTCAGTAGCCAGTAGTCAGTAGCCGGCAGCTACTGGCTACTGACTACTGACTTCCTGGTGGAGAATTCCATGCAATGGATGCTAAAAGCATCGCGCCGGCTGAAGCAGCTTGGCATTTTGGGCATGAACCGACGCAATGCGGCCTATATTCTGGATTACAATCCGCGGGCCAATTTTCCCGTGGTGGATGACAAGCTGCGCATGCGCGATCTGTGCCGGCGCATCGGTGTGCCGTCGCCGGAAATCTACGCGGAAATCTCCTTCCATTCCCTGCTGCGGCGGCTGCCGGAAATTCTTGCCGGCAAGAATGATTTTGTGATTAAGCCTAGCCGCGGCTCAGCCGGCCGTGGCGTGCTGGTCGTGCTGGCGCGGACGGGAAGCGGTTATGTCCGCCACAACGGCGAAGCGCTGACCATCGAGCAACTGCGGCAGCATCTCTCCGACATTCTTTCCGGCATGTATTCGCTGGCGGGGCGGCCGGATTGCGCTCTGGTCCAGCAGCGGGTGCGCCTCCACCCCGATTTCGCGCCGGTCTCTTATAAAGGCATTCCCGACATTCGCGTCATCGTTTACCGAGGCCAGCCGGCCATGGCGATGCTGCGCTTGCCGACCAGGGCATCCAACGGCCGCGCCAATTTGCATCAGGGTGGCATCGGCGTCGGCGTGGACCTGGACAGCGGCCGCACGGGTCATGCGGTTCAGCACAATCGCGTGATCCGCAGTCATCCCGACACCGGGGCCTCATTGCTTGGTTTGCACGTCCCTCATTGGCAGCAAGTGCTCGACATGTCGCGCCGGGTTGCGGACGCGGTTGGCCTGGGCTACATTGGCGTCGATATTGTCGTGGACGAAGTCCAGGGCCCGATGCTTTTGGAAACCAATGCTCGCCCAGGGCTCGCCATTCAAATTGCCAATAACCAGGGTCTGGTGCCCCGTCTCGAAGCCATCGACCGGCTAGCTGCCAATCTAACAATCCAAAGACATCCCCTGATTCGTCTTTAATAAAGTAAACAGTGGAAGCGGGCGCATCCTCTGGTAAGATGGGCGGAATGGGTTAAGCCTTCCGCGCATTCGGATGGACTTGCAGCCGCGCAACCGGCAAATACGCCAGGTTGGCGCGTTATTTGTTGAAAAAAATCGCGCGGAACGCCGTTCTTATCAACTAGCGCCCGTTGCCTGCCTTGGTCAAGCGCGGTTCTCGGTACGCGCCCAGCGCGCTACCGCGAGATCTGAGAAGTCTATGCTCCAACATACAGGAATTGCCATGCGTAACTGGTTTCGTCGCCGTCGTGTCGCCCGCGATAAGTGCCGTCAACGTTCTTCCTACCGCCCGACAGTAGAAGGTCTCGAGGAGCGAACCCTCTTGTCGGTGACGCTCAGCCCGATCAGCAATCAAAGTATCCCTTCGGGCAAGACGCTGATCCTGCCGTTGTCGAGCACCACCAGCGATGGCGGCGCGGTGACTTATACCATCACGAGCAGTGACACGAATGTCACCCACCAGCTGCACACCGGCAATTCGTTCGTGAAAATCTCCGTCGCTAATTTCGGCGACATGGTCTTCGAATTGTTCAATGACTTGACGCCGCAGACCGTCAACACAATCGGCGACCTGATCAAGAGCGATTTCTACAACGGCCTGACGTTCCATCGCGTCGTTTCGGGCTTTGTGATCCAGGGCGGCGACCCGGCCGGCAACGGCACCGGCAATCCAGGATTCAGCTTCGACGACGAGTTCAATTCCAACGCCATTTTCAGCGGCAGTGGGCAACTGGCTCTGGCTAATTCGGGCAAGGACACGAACGGCTCGCAGTTCTTTGTCACCATTGGGGCGCAGCGCGCTCTCGACTTCAATCATGCCATTTTCGGCCAACTGGTCGAGGGATTTAACGTTCTCAACGCCATCGCCGCGGTTCCCGTAGATGCGAACAGTAAGCCGCTTACCCCCGTCACGATTAGCAGCGCCGAGTTCGTGCCGGATCCGACCGACGGCGTTGTAACCTTAGGCTCTTCGGTGGGTTTCACAGGCACGGCAACCATCACCGTCACGGCAACCGAAGGAACTTCAACTTCCACGCAGACCTTCACGGTACACGGCGTGGCGGACACGCAGAACGATCCGCCCATCCTCGGCTCGATAGCCGATCAGGTTACGCCCGTCAACACGCCGATTACCTTCACCTTGAGGGGGACCGATCTGGAAAGCGATCAGTTGACATTTGAGGCCCTGGAAAACGACAACGGCGCCACCAATGCCACCATCACCGTAACGCCCGCCAGTAACAACTCGGCCACCGTTACGGTAACGCCCAATACCGGCTTCAGCGGGCCCATTCACCTCAAGGTCGGGGTTAAGGACCCCAATGCGACCAACCGGAACGAACCGGGATCCGATCCCTTCGATACCCAGAACATCACCATCGGCGTGGGCGACCAGGCTCTCACGGCGGGTACCACCACGACTACTATCAACGCCACCGAAGGGGCTGCGGTCACTAATGTTACGGTCGGCACGTTTACCGATGCCGACACCACTTCAACGGCAGCCGATTTCACGGCGACTGTCAACTGGGGCGAAGGCGACCTAACTGTTCCCCCAGCGCCCCTGACGGCGGCGACGATTACCAAGGGAGCCAACGGCGTCTATACCATCACGGCGAGCAAGCCGAGCGCCTATCGCGAGGCCGGTTTCTTCACGGTCAAGGTCTCGGTCACGGACAAGCTTGGCGCCACGCTCAACCTCACTCCGCAGGCCACCGTCGCCGACGCGGCCCTGTCGGCCACCGGAGTGCCGGTCAGCGCCACTCAGGGCGGGGCGCTGACCAATGTGACCGTCGCCAGCTTCACGGACGCCAACACCAAGGCCACGGTCGCAGACTTCAACGCCACCATTAACTGGGGTGACGGCCAGACCACGACCGGAACCATCGTTGCGGGCTCCGCCGCGGGCTCCTTCCTGGTCCAGGGCAGCCATACCTACAACACGCACGGCTCCCTGCCGATTAATGTGACCATCAACGACAGCAAGCCCGTCAACGACGTGCCGGGCAGCACCGCCACGGCCTCCACCACAGCAACGATCGCGGTCCCGACGAATGAGGCTTTTGTCACGAACCTGTATCGGGACATTCTCGGCCGCACGCCCGATAGCGGCGGCCTGAACTACTTCTCCACGATTCTGAATAACAACCTGGTCAACCGCTCCCAGGTCACCCTGGCCATCGAAACCAGCGTGGAAGCGCGCATCAGCCAGGTGGAAAAGCTCTATGCGGCGCTGCTGAACCGCGTCGCCGATCAGAATGGACTCAACAATTCCGTGCTCTTCCTGGAGCACGGCGGCTCCATGATCCAGTTGCGCGAGGTCATCACCGTCTCGCCGGAATACTTCCAGACGCGCGGCAGCAGCAGCAACAGCACCTTCCTTGATGCCCTGGCCAACGACGCCGTGGGCCACACGGCGGACTCCACCACCAAGGCCGATGAACTGGGACTGCTCAACATCGGCGTGCCGCGCACCACCATGGTCGATATCTACTTCTCGCTCCAGGAGGCACAGCGTCTCATCGTCGCCGGTTACTACAAGCAGTTCCTGAACCGCTCGCCCGACCCCGGCGCCCAGATCGCCTTCGTGAACGCCATGCAGCATAACATCCCCGAAGAGCTGGTCGTCATGGTCATCGGCGGCTCCGACGAGTACTTCTCGCTGGCATAGGGTTGGCAGTCAATAGTCAATAGTCCATAGTCCATAGTCAGTTCTCAGTAAACTGCTGACTATGGACTATGGACTACTGACTTGTCAAGAAATAATCTGCTTGCGGCGCGTGAGATAGTCCCAGACGACATAGCGATCCAGGTCGCGCCCCGCCGTAAAGAAGACCCGGCCGCGCGTCGATTCGGCCATGCGGTAGGCGAAGTGCACGTCCTCTTCGGTCTGGCTCCAGGTTGACAGCAAAAAGATGTTGATGGTGATGCCTTCGCGGGCGCAGAGTTGGGCTTCGCGCATGGTCGCCGATTCGGTCATGCGGCTGGGCGGATAGAGCAGATAGAGCATCTTGCCTTCGAAGTGCGCCGTCGGCATGCCGTCGGTGATCAGGATGATTTGGCGGTTCATCGTGTCCTGCACGGACAGGAATTGCCGCGCTAACTGCAAACCGTGCTGGATATTCGTGAAGTGCGGCGGCACCAGCAGCTCGCTGACATCCGGTTTGCTCATGTCCACCTTCAGGCTCACGTAGGAGTTATGAATGGTGACCGGCTTGGGCATGAGCCCCGGGATCTCCGCGATGTGCCGTGGCTTGGCGAACGTGTACATCTCGATGAATTGCAGAAAATCGCCCGGATATTCGCTATGAATCAACCCATCCAGAGCCAGGCCCATGCGCTTGACGTTCACGTATTCGGCGCCATGTCCCATGGAGCCGCTCATGTCAAGAACGACGGCCGTCGCGCACTTGGGATTATTGCGCGTGCGATGGATCTCGATGTCCTCCGGTTTCATACGCACGGGCAAAGTCGGCCCATGACGCAGCATGGCGTTGACCATCGAAGCGGGGATGTCCATGTTCGCCACGGAATCGCCGAACTCGTAAGGTTTTGTCTGCTGCATCTCTGTGGCGCCTTCGCCGACCACCGGTCCCTGGTGCCTCCCGGAGCGTGAAGCCTGCAAGACACTGAAGATCTGAGTCAATAGCCTGGATTGAAACAGCCGATAGGCCTTGGGGCTTAGCTGGAAACCCTGCTTGCCTTCCTCTATCCCTTGCTGCTCGGCCAGCTCACGCATGTAGTTTTCAATCTGCTGCTGCAGGGCGCTGAGCTGCTCCAGGTCGCCGGGCTCGGCGAACTGCGCCAGCTCCTCCAGATCGATGACGCCGATCTGCGCTGTTTTCATCGCCTCTTCAAGCTGCTTGAGCAGGCGGTCGATGGTCTCCAGTTCCTGCTTGATCTCCAGGGCCTCGGGGATGGTCAGCACCGTCCGGCCCGTGAACTCGTAGCGGGCGGCCAGCTCATCGACCTGGTATTTGTCGGCAAGCCTGCCGACGAGGCGCATGATCTGGCGGGCGAAGGGGCTTTGATCGCCGCCGCTGGCATAAAAGAGGTGTTCCAGGTCGCGCAACTGCTCCTCCCGCACCGCCTCGGCGAAGCGTTTGGCCAGCTTACCGGGCGGCGGCGTCTCCGCGGCCAGGTTGTGGAATTGCTTGTGCGCCTCAAATTGGACACGATCGGTTTCGTAGGTGGCCAGGATTTTGCGTTTGCGTTCGCGCAGGATCTCCATGAGGGCGCCCAGGCTCGGTCCCAGTCCCTTGATCTCGCGAG
>DASZFN010000241.1:0-11989 GCA_035939715.1 Gemmataceae bacterium
CCGACCTCAAGAGCAGCGACGAGGCCCTCGAGGTGCTCGGCATCGCGGTCGAGAAGGCCGGTTACAAGCTGAACGAGCAGGTCGTCTTCGCGCTGGACCCAGCGTCCACGGAACTCTGGGACGAGGCCAAGAAGAAAGGCAAGACCGGCTACCGCTTCTTCAAGAGCCGGCCGGACTACGTGGCCACGTCGGATGAGATGATCGACCTGTGGAAGAAGCTGTGCGCGAAATGGCCGATCCGCTCCATCGAAGACGGCCTGGCCGAGGACGACTGGACGGGCTGGCAGAAACTGACCAAAGAACTCGGCGAAAAAGTGCAGCTTGTGGGCGACGACCTGTTCGTGACCAACGTCCAACGGCTGCAAGAAGGCATCGACAAGGGCGCCGCCAACAGCATCCTGGTGAAGGTAAACCAGATCGGCTCGCTGACCGAGACGCTGGACGCCATCGAACTGGCGCGGCGCAACCGCTACACCACGATCATCAGCCACCGCAGCGGCGAGACCGAGGACACGACCATCGCGGACATTGCCGTGGCCACGAATGCCGGCCAGATCAAGACCGGCTCCGCCAGCCGGACTGACCGCGTCGCGAAGTACAATCAGCTCCTGCGGATCGAGGAGGAACTCGGCGGCGCGGCCCGCTATGGAGCGGAGCTGTGGCCGGCGAGATGGAGGTGAAGGGTTCAGAGGGTCGGTGCGCAGTACCGAGTACTCAGTACTCAGTACTCAGTACTAATGAAGCCGCCGTTCCCGCGCTTCGCCCTTCAGTCTTTCACCCCTCACCCACTCCCCCGCAAAAGCAAGAGGTGCCGATGCCTGTCCCAGGACATAGAAGCTGGTTCGCCTGGCTCCTCTATCGACTGCTGCTCTTGATCTCGGCCGGGCTGATTTTGCTGGTAATCGCGGCGCCGTGGATGGAGAATAAAATAGCGTCGCGTGTGCTTGTGGTTTTTGCCCGCGACACGACGCTGCGTCGCACGGCGCTGGCCAGCGCCCTGGGATTGATCGCGACGGCATACGTGTTCTTCCGGACGCCGGGCCCAGTCCGACGCGAGTCGCCCAAGGCTTCACCGAGGCCGCCGTCCGATATGGCCGGCGCCTGAGCCCTTGAACTGAGTGCACCATGCCAAGCTGGTTGATTGACGATCCGACCTTCGTCTACATGATCCTGGCCGCTCTGGCGGTGATTCTCGGCGTCGCCTGGTGGCGCACCAAGCAGGGCAAGCTATTGATTGCCGCCCTGGTCGCGATCGCTTTGATCGGCGGCGTCTGGCTGCTCAGCCATTACGCCGTGACCGATGCCAAGCGCATCCAGCACGCGGTCGAGGCCATGGCGGCCGCCATGCAAAGGCACGACGTCAATACCATTGTGAGTCATACGTCCCGGGATTTTGATTATCACGGAACCAGAAGGGAACCGGCGCGGCAGAGTCTGCAAGACATCATGATGCGCGGCGACGTCACGGAGGTCGTGGTCTGGGATTTTGAAGCCGAAAACATCTCCCGTGCAGAGGGCAGCGCTAGCATGCTCTTCATGGTGAAACCAAAAGGCAACTGGAATAGCGGGGCTCATTACCTATGCCGCGCCCGTTTCGTGCTGGAAGACGGGGAGTGGCGCATGCAAACATTCGCGATCTTCAATCCCCTCGTGGACACCAACAAGGAGATTATTGTCCCAGGTCTTCATCACTAAGCCGTCGCACCCGCATGCAAGTCAAGCTGTGCGTCTCCGCTTGGCCGATGGAAGAAAACGCCGGTAGTCTCGTCCTTGCCATTCATGCCACGAAGATAGAGATAATAGACGCCGCCGAAGTCACGCGCGAAATCGAAGGCGCCGCCGTGTGCTCGTTTCAACCAGCGCATCAGAGCCTGCAAGTAGAGTTCGTACTGCGCATGGTAAGCGCTTTCGCGCATGCTTCGGGCGATATCCTGCGGCGCGTAAGCGGTTAGGGCGTTTGTCTTCCAGTCCACCAGGTAATATTGATTGCACTTGCGGAACACCAGGTCGATGAAGCCGGTGTAAAAGCCTTCTGAGCGCGTTATCTCCGCGGGGGGAGAACCTTGCCGCTCCGGGAAGTGGAATTCCAATTCTTGCAGCCGATCCTGTTCCGGAATTTGCCATAAGGGCCCGCCCAGTGCCCGCAGCGGGGTGTGCAACGTCTTCCAGACCAGCTCGGCGACTTGCTGCCGGCAGGCAGAGCGGAGGGCGTCGCCGTGCAGCCGTGAGCTCACTTCCGGCAAATACCACTCCACGCGGCGATCGATGAGCAAGCAGGATGAAGTACCCTCTTGCAAGAGCGTGTCCGGCCCGGCCGCGGCGCCGACCTCGGCAAAGCAAATTTCCTCGAGCACATCGTGAACCAGGCTGCCGAAGCCAGGGCCACGCACGGAATTTTCTGCCGGGAGCGCATCCGGGCGCTCGTCGTCGCTGCGCGTCGGTTCTGCGGCGAAGCTCGGAGCTTGCTCGGGTTGAAAAACGGCCTGCCGGTGCAGGCTGGAAAACGAGCGCAGGGTGATGAGGCGTTTCGATAAATCACTGGGCAGTCTTGGGAACATTTCGCTTCCCGTCAGCACGCGCGGTGGCGCCGGTGCAGGTGCAGCAGGCTGCGGGGAAAGCGAAGGTACCGGCGCGGAAACCGCGGGAATCGTCTCCACGTCTGCCGCGTCCAGGGCGGGGGCCACAATGCTCACGAGAGCAGGCTTCTGCCCATACTTGCCGTCTGCCGCGAGGCTGGGGACGTACAGCTTGAAAATAGCCCGCGTCAAAGCCACGTAAAAGAGCCGCCGCTCGTCATGCTCCTGGTCCCGCTTCGCGAGCAACTTGGCTTCCTCATCGGGACAAAGATCAAAAACGAGTTGGCCGTCCTGGCGATAGGTAAGGCAACCGTTTGATCGGCCCTGGGTAAAGCCGCCGGCCAGGAAAACCACCGGGAACTCCAGCCCCTTGCTGGCATGGAGCGTCATGATCTGGACCCTGGGTTGCTCCGTCTCCACAGGCTGTATGTTGTTGTCATCTTCGCTGCTGCGTCGTTTGTCGCGAAGCAGCTCCAGAATGCCAAGCAGGTCAAGATCCTGGGCATACGCCGCCTGGGCCAGCGTTTGCAGGATGAGACGGAAGTTTGCCAGACGGCGTTCGCCGTCGGGCTGCTCCAGGTCGTGAAAGAGCACGCCGGTGTCGCGGCCTATAGCCTGGAAGAGCTGCGCCCAATCCCGTTTTTCCGCCAACTCCAGCCAGCGGTCAAAAAAGGCGCGGACGTCATGGCGGGGGGGCAATTGCTCGCAGGCGCTGAGCTGGTCCGGCCGGATGCGGAAGAAGCGCGTGAGCAGCGCCTTGTGAAAGGCCCGCGGGTCATCGGGGCGGCCGAGGGCGCGCAGCAGGTAATCGAGATGAATCGCTTCCGGCGACTGCCACAGCCCGGGCTGCTTGTAGAAGGAATACGGGATGTTGCGGTCTTGCAGGGCCATGCAAATCGGTTGCGCCTCCCGGCGCCGGGAGACGAGAATGCAGCAATCGCCCGCGTTCAATGGCCGGGGCTCTTCGTCGGCCCGCTGCACCTCCATTGCCGGTCGGCCGCCGGCGCCGGCCAGCAGCCGGCAAATCTCCGCAGCAATGAAAAAGGCGTTCTGCCGCCGCGCCTGAACTAGTTTTTCCGCCGCACGCAAATCCACGGCACACAGCGCCGGTCGTCCGGTTTGGTCAGTAACGAGGCGATAGCGCTGCTGCTCCGCGGGCGGCGGGCGCACAGCAGCGACGTCAATGCCGGTACCCTTGAACCAGTCTCCTTTTTGAAACAGACCATTGAGCGCCGCTATCAAATCGGGACAGGACCGCCAGTTGACGTCAAGTGGATATGAAGCGGCCTGGAAATTCCGGGTCAATTCTTCTCGCGCTACCTGATAAGCATGCACATCGGCGCCGCGGAAGCCGAAGATCGCTTGCTTCGGATCGCCGACGACGAAAAGCCGGTGCGCGGGCGCGCCGGTAACAAAGATACGTTTGAAGATGTCCCACTGAATCGGGTCGGTGTCCTGAAACTCGTCGACAATGGCGTAGCGAAACTTGCGGCGCAAACAGTCGCACAGCGCCTCGGCATGGGGGTTTTGCAGTGGATCGAGCGAGGCGGCCAGCCCGGTGAGCATGTCGTCGAAGCTCTGCAGACCGCGCTCGGACTTGTGCTCAGCCAGGAACTTTTGCAGCTCAAGGACCGTGCGGACGGAAAGCTGGTGCCGGAGCGCGATGGCCGACGCGTCCTGGCGCAAGGCTTCCAGTTCTTTCACAACCTGGCCAAGGTTCGGACACAGGCCTTCGAGTTGCCCCCGTGCCTTTTCGCTCAGCAGGGCATCGGAGAGCAGGAAAAATCCATGCTTATCAAACGAGCTCGCCTTCTTGCTGAATTCCAGGAAGCGCTGGAAGGCGGCCGGCGATTGCTGGTCTGTGCTGCCGGCAAGGAGCCGGAGCAGCGGCAGCAAGAGCTTGTCATGGCGCGGCTCCCGAGTTCGCGGCGACTCCTCAAGCTGACGGAAGCCGATACTCCAGGGATGGTCCTCGACGTTGTCGGAAGGAAAGGGCCCGGCCAGCTCACGCCAGCGATGGAGCGAGGCAAGAATATTCTTCTCGCGTTGCTCCACAAGCGCCTGCCAGTCATCGCGGCATTCGGGACGGAGCAGGTGTTTGCATCCGGGGCGATAGCGTAGCGCCAGGTCCTGCACGAGCTTCTCCCACGTCTCTGCTCCCCCGGTCGGGCCGTTGTAACCGGCCAGTTCCAGGACGTCGCGCATGCGCTCGCCGTACTGTTCGCGCCAATGCCTGCGTTGGATTTCGCGCAGGCATGGCTCCAGCAGATCCCGATCGTTGATCAACTGCAAGTGCTGCTCGTGACGGTTTTCCAGCGCATATTCCTGAAGGGCGCGTTGGCAGAAGGCGTGGATGGTGTACACCTGGGCCTGATCGAACGCGTCGAGGGCGGCCTGGAAGCGCTGCCGCTGTTCGAGCCCGGCCCGACAGGACTGTTCCAGCGCCTCGCGCAAGCGGGCTTTCAATTCCCCGGTCGCTTTCTCGGTGAACGTCACTAGCAGGATTTCCTCGAGCCGGGCCTTGCCTTCCTGGAGCAGGCGGAGGACCAGCTCCTGCAAGGTGTGCGTTTTGCCGGTCCCGGCCGACGCCTCGATGACGCCGTGACGTTCCAGATCGATGTTCACGCCCGGCTCTCCTCCTGGCCCCGGATTCGCGCCGCACCGCGGTCGAGGAGACGAAAGCGGCGGCGAACCTTGTCAAAGGCATCCTGCGCGATGGGCAAGTCAACCAGCTGCACCAGTTCCGCCGTGTACTGGGTCGCGTGCTCGTCCTTGTCCTGATCTTGCTCGTAGGCATCCTCCAGGTCCCGGCGGTAGCCGTCGCGCAGCTGCTCCGCAGGCGCGGCGGCGTCCGGCAGGATATAGGCCTGCTTGAGGTTCTTGTCTTGCACGATGAGATTGAAAGGCAACACCTCAAAACTGCTTCGATCCAGAAAGTCGGCGATCACCTGGGCGAGATAAGCCCGCGCCTCGTCCGGCGAAACATCCGCGGCGGCGTAGGCGAAACTCGTGATGCCTTGCTGGTGGGACACGTGCACGCGGAATTCCCGGTCGCCGAGCCACTCGGCGGAGGATGGGCCGTCGCCGGCGGTGGTGCCGGCCTTGAGCGCCAGATAGAAGAGGAACGGCTCCAGCAGCGGATAGCAAATGTCCTGATCGGAAATGCTTCGCCCGGAGGCGTTGGAGAGGACAAGGACTTCGAAGGCCTCCGCGCTTCGCCAGGCCAGGGACAAGGAGCCGACAACGCGCACTTCTTGCGGCAGGCGCAAAAGCAGGGCCGGAAAGCGCTGGCGGGCGCCCAGCGGAATCACGCTTTCGCCGAGCAGGACAGGTCCGCAGCATTCCGCTTGCCGTCTAGCTGCCACGAAGTCGCCCAGGCCATCCGCGCCCTCAATACGTTGCCGCAGTTGTTGCTCGAAGCGGGAGCGATCGGCTTCGCCGAAAGCGCCGTCCGGCACCTGGCCGCGCAAGCGCCAGGCTTCGTACAGCATGGTAAAACGCTCGGGCCAGGACTGGAGCGCCTCCGTCACGCTGCCGGCGGTTGCTCGCGCGACGAAATCCTGCAGAGCGCTCCGTACGAGCCAATGATCGCGCGGCGACGGCGTATAGAAAGGCTCGTCATCGGCCGCCTCGGGCTCTTCCTCATCCTCCAGGCGCAGATGGCGTTTTAGCGCGGCCTCCGCAGGCGAGCGGAGAAAGCCCCGCAGCTCTCCCAGGCGCACCGTGGGGACCGTGGTCTTACCACCGCCGGCTGTGGCCGGCAGGGAGAAGTCGCGCCGGGCCCCATCCAGGCGCCGCTGCAGATCCGACTCGAGAGCGGCATCCAGCTTCAAGGCAGTGCCGCGCCGAGCGGTCTGGAGCGCCTGCAAGCGCTCGCTTTCGTCATAGTTGATCAGCACGTCGGTGTAACTGCTTTCCTCGTAACCAAGGCATTTAACATCATTGCCGCATAACGGCGCGGCAGTAATCTCGAATTCGCCAGTGGTGATGTGCTCGGCGAGGTAGCGGCGCAGTTGATTGAGCGGGCCGCACGGATGCAGCGTCTGATCCTTCTGCAGATCGCGGCAGTCGTAGAAGAGATAAAGCTTGTCCCGTGCGGCAAGCAATTCCTCAAACAGGACAAAGCGGTTTGCTTCCGCCGGGCGGATGTCGCCCAGCAAGCGCTCCCGTGAGTGCAGATCGAACGTGGAAGGCACGTCGCTGCCTGGAAAGGCGCCTTCGCCGAGCCCGAGAGTGTAAATGATTCGGAAAGGTATCGGCCGGAACGGCCGCAGCGCCGAAATCGTGACGCCGCCCGTCAAGAGGTCGCCGCGCCTGCCTTCGACACAGGCGAGGTTGTCCGCGACAAACTCGCGCATCAGCGACAGCGGCAGCTTCGGCTGACGGTCCTCAGCGCCGGCAAGCAGATCCAGATAATGCAGCTCCGTCAAAGTATGGAAGAGCTGGTCGCGCACTGCCGCCTCGGCCGGGCGCTCTTCAGGCACGTCGAGGAAGCTATCGAGCAGCCGGCGCAGCTCGCTCGCCCAGCGGCCGCCGGAAAGCTTGAGGCTGCGCAGCCGATGCAAGGCCGGCAGCAAGCCCTCGACGGCCCGGCAAAAATCATCCAGCCGCTCCTTGTCGCTGCTGGCCAGGTTGGCAAAGGGCACAATCTCCTTGAAGGCGGGGACAGCGGCGGCGGATGGTTCCGCGCCGGCATCCATGAGCCTGCCCAGCCGCAGCCGCCGCAGGCCCAGCTGCCAGGAATAGAGCGGCGTGCCGGCATAGCCGCGCTCCTCCTTATCCTTGGCGTCCCAGCCGTGATAAATGCCCAGCTCCTCGGCCCACTCGAACCAGGCTAACGCCTGATCGCGCTCGACGCCCAGGCGCGCCAGAAAACATGGATTGAGCAGCACGGCGAAGACCCGCGCGCGCGTGAATGATTCCAGGGCCAGGTCGAGGAGCCCGAGCACGCCGTGTCCGAAGGCGCTGAGGCCCGCCGCCGTGAAATCGGCGAGATTGTAATGCACAAATCCCGGACGGCGATCGAAGACCGACTGGATCACCGGGCGATAGCGCGCCATGTCGGTGACCAGAATGGCAATGTCGGTTTGCTTGAGGCTGCTGTCTTCCTTGAGATTGTGCAGGACGCTCTGGTAAACCGTTTCCACCTCCCGGAGAATCCCCGGACAGGCGACAATCTGCAGGGAACGGTCCTGAGGAACTTTCTCTGCGTCAGTTCCTTTGCCGAGCAAGTGGTTTTGCAAGCAAGCCAACACCGGTTCGGAAAACAGCCCTCTGCCAGCCGAGCCGGGCAGCGATTTTTTGCGGGTGCCACTTTTTTGCTTAAGGGACGTCCTCAGAGCGGGTTGCCAGGGTCCGCCCGTCCCGCCGGCCAGATACTCCGCGGCAAACGCCTGCGGACCGTCGAGTATCTCCGCCATACAGCCGAGGCTCTCGGCGCCGGCGCGCGTCCAGGCGCCGAGCAACTCGTCACCAACCGCAGCACCGGCCGTGCGCGGTTCCGGCAGGCGTTTTGCCAGCGCCTGCATGGACGTGCGCACGCGCGGGGCATCTTTCCACGCGCTCTCTTCCAGCACAGGAACAAGCGGCTGCTGGACGAAGCGACTGACGAGCGGGTTGAAGTAGTAAAGTCGCACATCAAAACGTGTGCCAAGCCAGCGCAGCACGGCAATATGCATCGCAGAAATCTGCGTGATGCCGAATACATGGATAACACGCTGGCCCGGCGCAGCCAGTTCCGCGGCCGGCAGCTCCATGACCTCGTGCGCGTATTGCGGCAACGTCTTGAAGAGCCTCTTCGCTTTGCGGCTCAGGGTCGCTCGCAAGCCATCCGGTTCCTTCGTGATCAGGTGGAAGAGGGCGCGTTGGGCGCGCTCGAGGCGGAGCTGACTGTCCTTCGGGTAGCCATCTTGCCCGCGCAGCCATTTTTGAATCAGCACATGCTGCCGGTGGTATTCATAATCGCGAATGAGATCGCCAAGCCGCCCGGCAAGCTGCCAGGCCCGCCGGCAGACATCGCGGCGCGGCTCCGCGCCGTGCCGGTGCAAATGGTCCCGCAACGGATCGACATCCGTGCCGCCCACCTCGGCATCAAGCAGGATGGACAAAATCATCAAGCGGTAGCTATTGCCGTTCAATAATTCAAGCGGCGCTGGCTGCCGGCGCAGATCGACCTGGCGGAGCAGCTCCCACATGAGCGTTTCCAAACGTTTGAACTGGAAGTTGATGACGATGCCGTTCTTCCGCGCCAGCCAGAGCTGGAGCCACCTGGTCATGTAGGCATTGGGGACAGCCACCGGCACCGGCTCAAAGAAGTCGCCGCTCGCAGCCTGCTGTACGGCCGCAAACTTCGTGGCCAGCGTTTCCAGATCAGGGCCCAGATAGAGTCTGCTCATTACAAATAGGCTCCGCCATGAACAACATCTATACTTTAGTCTAGTAGGCCGATTGTGGGAACGCGATAACTTGCCGGCAGCCACGCTTTGGCCAGCATTAAGAGTTTCATCTTTCCGTTGGCTCCGGATGATGTCAGAATCGTTAAAGCAACTATTTCGCAGCTACCCCTGTGCCACCTAAGGATGAGTTGTAATGACTCGCAGCCGCTGGTTTGTGCTCACGGTTATTTCCCTTTGCCCGTCAACTCTTCAGGCCGCTCCGCCCACATGCATGGACAATCGCCTGGTGATGGAGCTCGTCGCCAAGGAGCCGGAGATCGTCACGCCCACAGGCATCGCCGTGGATCGGCAGGGACGCATCTGGGTCATCGAAAACAATACGCATCAGCGCCAGACGAGCTACGATGGTCCGGCCAGCGACCGGGTTAGGGTCTTCGCTGATTTCGACTCCAATGGCCGGCCTCGTAAGGTCCACACTTTTGCCGAAGGCTTTCGCGATAGCATGGGCCTCGCGCTCGGCGAGCAGGATGCTGTCTATCTGGCGACGCGCTCGGCCGTGCACTTGCTGCGCGATACCGTCGGCGACGGCGTGGCCCATGAGCGCAAGATCATTGTCCGGCTGGAAACGTCCGCGCGTTATCCGCACAACGGCCTGTCCGGCTTTGCCTTCGACCTCCTGGGAAACCTGTACTTCGGCCTGGGAGAGAATGAGGGTCTGCCTTACAAACTGGTTGGCGCCGACGGCAGCACGGAGAGCGGCGGCGGAGAGGGCGGCAGCATTTATCGCTCCCGGCCGGACGGCAGCAAGTTGACGCGCATCGCCACGGGGTTCTGGAATCCCTTCGGACTCGGCATCGATTCCTCCGGCCGGTTGTTCGCTGTGGACAACGATCCGGATTCGCGCGGGCCCTGTCGGTTGCTGCATATTGTCCAGGGCGGCGACTATGGCTATCGCTATCGCAACGGCCGCAAAGGGCTGCACCCTTTTACCGCCTGGAACGGCGAGCTACCGGGCACGTTGCCCATGGTCGCTGGCACAGGGGAAGCGCCCTGCGCGGTTGTGCCCTACAAGGCGCACGGCTTGCCGACCGAGTACCGGGGCAAACTTCTTGTTACCTCCTGGGGCGACCATCTGATCGAGCGCTTTCAACTGAGCCCCAGGGGCGCGTCCTTTACGTCGCAATCAGAGACCGTGGTTCGTGGCGGGGAGGACTTTCGCCCGGTCGGCATGGTCAGCGGTCCCGATGGTTCGCTCTATATCAGTGACTGGGTGGATAAGTCTTACCCGGTACACGGCAAAGGGCGTATCTGGCGATTGCGCATGAAGGAGCCGGCGCAGAATAATGGTGCAGAGCCCATGCCCTTGGCTGCCGTCCCCGACAAAACTGATGAAGCCAAATTACTGCACAGCGCCATGAGCGATCCTTCTCCTTATGCACGCATGCAGGCTCTCTTGCAGCTCCGCAGCCGGGACGCGCTGGCATCGATCATCCCGGTGCTGGCGGACAAGGATCCATTTCTTGTCTGTGCGGGACTTTCCAGCCTGGGGCAGCCGGGGAATGTGGGTTTGCTCCTGCAGCATGCTGAGGATCCTAATGCCCGGGTGCGCGTGGGCATTCTGGTCGCGCTGCGGCGGACGGGCGAAGCAGCAGCACGCGCGGCTCTGCCGAAGTTTCTGGCTGATGCCGATCCGGAGGTTCGCCGTGCCGCCATCCAGTGGGTCGGCGAAGATCGCCTGAAGGAATTTGCCGCCCTTATCGATGCTGCGACGGCGCGCCCGCCGGTGACGAGGGAATTGTTTGAGGCTTCGCTGGCGACCAGGGCTTTGCTCGGCGGCGAAAAACGCAAGCCCGGCGACGAGATCGCGGGGGAAGATTACATCGCCAAGGTCGTGCAAGACGCGCAGCAACCGCCTGCGCTGCGGGCCATTGCCATGCAAATGCTTCGTCCCGATCACCCCGGCCTCCGCATGGCTTTGCTCAAGCAATTGCTCGCGGGCCAGGACAGCTCGCTTCGCCGCGAGACCGTGCGCACGCTTGCCATGCGCAGCGATGATGCCGCGCAACAACTGCTGCGCGAGATTGCCGCTGACGCGCCAGCAGAGCCGGAGCTGCGCAGCCTCGCGGTCATGGGGCTGGCGCAATCGGCCCCATCCTCCGCCGACACGCAGCGGACCCTGATCGGTCTTCTAGCGCAGACACCCATGGCGCGCGATGTCCTACGCTCCTTGCGTGAAACGGCCCATGATCCTCGGGCGCGAAAGGCAATCGAGGCCTGGTGGAAAAACTCCGCCAGCCCGCCCACGGGTCACGTGGCCGAGAGGCAGGAGGTCTACGAGCAACTGGCGCTCGCGCTGCGTCCCGCGCAGAGCACCGAGGAGGCGAAACGACTTCAAGTCCTGCTGCGACCGCGTCCGCAGAACGAAACCCAGTGGCGCAGCGCCCTGGCCGGCGAAGGAGATGCCCAGGCGGGTGAGCGGGTTTTCTTTCATGCGCGCGGCCCGCGGTGTTATGTCTGCCATCGCGTGGACGGCCGCGGCGGCGCCATCGGTCCCGACTTATCCAAGATCGGCGCGTCCCTGAGCCGCGACAAGCTCATCGACTCCATCCTCAATCCCAGCAAGGAGATTGCCCCGCAATTTGTCGCCTGGCATATCATGACGCGCGATGGTAAAGTTCGCACCGGGCTAATCGTTGAAGAAGGTCCGAACAGCACCGTGACCGTCGCCGACGCCCAGGGGAAACTGGAAACGATTCACCGCACCGCCATTGAGGAGCGTCATGCCTTGCCGACTTCAATCATGCCCGCCAACCTGCCGGAGCTCATGACCCGCCAGGAATTCGTCGATCTGCTCGCGTTTCTGCGCGACAGGAAGTAAGATAGAGTTGCTTCCAGCCGGCCCCCCGCCGGCTTGTCCGGCGGGTGAAAGAGTTCGGTGGCTAGAAAGCGCTATCCTTGTATCGTCGACCCCTGCCGGCTCGTCCGGCAGGTGAAAAAGTTCGGCAGCTAGAAAGGCCG